>NZ_SCOO01000021.1:0-102033 GCF_005502415.1 Pseudomonas sp. G(2018)
CGGGGTATTGCAGCGAGTTGATTGATCTGGGACGGCGGGATGCGTTGGCCAAGAAGGAAGAGTTGTGCCGGTTTCTGGGGTTGGCGGAGCCTGTGGTATCGGCTTGAGATCGGTGTCGCGGCATTCGCGAGCAGTCTCGCTCCCACAGAGGATCTTCAGTGCGACAAAGATCAACTGTGGGAGCGAGCCGGCTCCGGGCGGCGTTCCGACGAAGCTTTTCAGATCAGAAGTGAACCTTGACCAGGAAGCTGGTCACGCTCTGATCGGTCTTGAAGCCCTCGCTGTCTTCGATACCGTATTTATTTTTCCAGTAATCGTATTCAACACCGACGTACAACTGCTTCTCGCCCAGATTCAGCGCCTTGCCCAGGTCGTACTTGATCTGTGGGTTGAAGTGCAGGTTGGCGTGGTATTCGCCTTTGGAGTTGGAGTCGTTGTCGACCACCCAATCCATGAAACCGTCGATAAGTACGTCGGAATCGCCCACCGGGATGGTGTAGGACCAGACCGGAGTGATCTGCCAGATATCGTCACCCGGACGGCTGCCTTCGGTATGACGGTTGTAGAAGTTCAACTGGAAGTAGTCGAAACCGGGGATGGCCAGATCGAAGCCTGGACCGATCAGGTAGGACTCGGTGTCGTTCTCGCCGAACTCATAGGTCATGGCCAGCAGGACGTCCTTGATCGGGCCGAATTCCAGCTTCTGGTCGAAGATCTTGCCGAACGACAGGCGCGGGGCGAATTCACCGTAGTGGGTGTTCTCGCCCGCGAACGCATCTTCCTTGCCGTTATAGAAGATCTTGTCGATAAAGAAGAAGTTGTCACCGTATTTCCAGCCATCGGCGTGTTCGAAGGTCACCGTCTGCTGAATGCGCGGGTTGACCTGGAAGTCCTTGCCATACAGATAGGTCAGGCTGTTGTTCTGCCATTGCAGCAAGTCGCCGGCCATGGCCTGCCCCCCTGCCAGCATTGATCCCGCCAGCATCAGGCTAGTGCACGTGCGTTTCATTCGGTTGCTCCCAAAAAGTAGTGGTTTCATGTTTTTTTAAGGTCGACGCTCTGGTGTGGCGCCTTTTTCTGTAACGGCAAAAAAAATCATCCATGCGGTCAGCTTGAGTGCTGTCAGCAAACGCTGCGCCAAGGTTATCGAAAACAAAAAAACTCCCGCTCGGCTGCTCAAAAACAGTCGATTGAGAGTGATTGGGGAATGCCTTGGTACCGTCCAGTGCCGGGATAAGTTGGCTTTCTGGTCAGGAATTAAATCCGGGCTTTTTTTTAAAGCGGATTCAGGCGGCCGCGGAGAATACTGACTCCAGGGCCCGCTCTCAAGTGCTCCGCAACAGCGCACCGACGACAGGTTTGGGGCACGGTTGCGGATCATCTTAGAAGTGCACCTTCACCAGCAGGCTGGTGGTGCTTTCATGGGTGTCGAGGTTGGTGTTGTTTTCGACGCCGTACTTGTCTTTCCAGTAGCTGTACTCGACGCCGACATACACCTGCTTCTCACGCCAGCCGAAGGCTTTGCCCAGGTCATATTTGATCTGCGGGTTGAAGTGCAGGTTAGCGTGATAGGTGCCGCGCGAGTTCTGGTCGTTGTCCACGACCCAGTCGATGTAGCCGTCGATCAACAGGCTCGAGTTGCCCAGTGGCAGGGTGTAAGACCAGGCTGGCGTGATCTGCCAGACATCGTCGCCAGGGCGCGAGCCTTCGGTCTGGCGATAGTAGAAGTTCAGCGTGAAAAAGTTGAAGCCCGGTACCTTGAGGTCGAAACCGGGGCCAATCAGATAGGCTTCGCTGTCGTCTTCGCCATTCTCGTAGGTCATGGCCAGCAACACGTCCTTGATCGGGCCGAATTCGAAGCGGCGGTCGAGGATTTTGCCGAAGGAGAGGCGCGGGCTGAATTCGCCGTAATAGGCGTGAACGCCTTTGTTCCGGTCTTTCGCGCCGTTGTAGTAGGTGCTGTCGACGAACAGGAAGTTGTCGCCGTACTTCCAGCGATCGGCGTGTTCGAAGGTGATCGTCTGCTGGATCGACGGGTTGATCGCGAAATCCTTGCCGTACAGATAGCTCAGGCTGTTGGTTTGCCACAGCAGCAAATCGCCGGCCATGGCCTGGCTGGCAGCCAAAAGACAGCCACCCAACAGCATGGTTTTCTGGGTACGAATCATCTGTTGCTCCTTCTTGTTTTTATTTTTGCAAGGCGCAGGCAGCCCCCGATCCTGTGGGGGCGAGCCTGCTCGCGAAGAGGGCGATACATTCAACAGAGATGTTGACTGTCAGACCGCTTTCGCGAGCAGGCTCGCTCCCACAGGTTTCGTGTGTTGTCTGTCAGTTCAGTGGGCGTGACAGTCGTTGGCGGCGGCGCGTTCGGTGCCGCCGAGAATGTTGAACAACAGGTTCAACGTCAGGGCGCTGAGGGTGGCCATGGCGATGCCGCTGTGGGTGATCGGGCTCATCCACACGGGCAGATGGGCGAAAAACTCCGGACGCACCACCGGGATCAAACCCATGCCGATGCTCACCGCTACCAGCAACTGGTTGCGACGGTCACCGATGTCGGCCTCCTGAAGAATCTTGATCCCGGTGGCGGCGACCATGCCGAACATCGCGATGGCCGCACCGCCCAGTACCGCAGGCGGAATCGAGGCCACCAGGAACGCCGCTTTTGGCAGCAGACTCAGGACGATCAGCAAGCCGCCGGCGACGATGGTCACCGAACGGCAGCGCACACCGGTCATCTGCACCAGGCCGATGTTCTGCGCGAAGGAGGAGTGGGTGAAGGTGTTGAAGAAGCCAGCGAAGAACGAGGCGCCGGCATCGCACAGCAAGCCGCGACGCAACATGCGCGGGCAGACTTCCTGACCGGTGATCTTGCCCAGCGCGAGGAACATCCCGGTGGACTCGACGAAAATGATCACCACCACCAGGCACATCGAAAGAATCGGTGCGAGTTCGAACTTCGGCATGCCGAAGTGCAGCGGGGTCACGAATTGCAGCCATGGCGCCTGGGCCATGCCACTGAGGTCAACCATACCGATCAGACCGCAGAGCACATAGCCCAGGCACATGCCGATCAGCACGGAAATATTGACCCAGAAACCGCGCATGAAGCGATGGACCAACAGGATGGTGCCCAGCACCAGCGCGGCAATGGTCAGGTAGATCGGGGAACCGAATTGGGCGGCTTCGGCGCCACCACCGGCCCAGTTCACGGCGACGGGGAACAGCGACAAACCGATCGAGGTGATGACCGTGCCGGTCACCAGCGGCGGGAAGAAACGTACGACCTTGGACATGAACGGGGCGATGAGCATGCCGAAGAATCCGGCGGCGATGGTGGCGCCGAAGATGCCTTGCAGGCCGATACCGGGCATGCCGGCCATGGCAACCATGCTGCCGACGGCGGCGAAACTGGCGCCCATCATCACCGGCATGCGGATGCCCATGGGGCCGATGCCCAAGGATTGAACAATGGTGGCGATGCCGGCGACCAGCAGGTCGGCATTGATCAGGAAGGCGATTTCTTCACGACTCAGGCCAGCGGCCTGTCCGATGATCAGCGGCACCGCGATGGCTCCGCCGTACATCAGCAGAACGTGTTGCAGGCCAACCAGGATCAGTTGCAAAAGGGGCAAACGCTGAATGGCGGGTGCGTCGGGGATGCGCGCTTGGGATAGCTCGGACATGCAACACCTCGGATCTTTTTTATTCTTGTGATTTTTTGCATCAAGCAAACCTGTGGGAGCGGGCTTGCTCGCGAAGAGGTCATTGGACTCAACATCACATTGACTGACCTGACGCTTTCGCGGGCAAGCCCGCTCCCACAGGGATTGATGGTGTCCATGTGGGAGCGAGCCTGCTCGCGAAGCTTTTTACTTAGTTGGTCGGGGCACCCTGAACGATCCAGGCACCGATCAGGTCACGTTCCTGCTGGGTCATCTGGGTGATGTTGCCCAGCGGCATGATCTGGGTGGCGACCGCTTGAGCCTGGATCCGCGCCGCGTTCTGGCGGATCTGCTCGGGCGTGTCGAGCATCACGCCGCCCGGAGCAGCGCTGAACAGCGGGCTGGTCGGTTTGGCCGAGTGGCAGACCGCGCAACGTTCCTGAATCACGCTGTGCACCTTGTCGAAACCAGGGCCTGCGTTGGACGCTTGCGCCGGTGCGGCGGCAGGCGCCTCTGCAGGTTTTGCTTCAGCCGGTTTCAAACCACCGCCCACTGCTGTTTCCGGCAGGGGTTGATACTCGATCGCAGCAGGTGCCTTGGCCACTTCCGGGGCGCTGGACATCGGCTTCGGACCGGAGACATAAGCCAGGCAAATCATGCCCACCGCTGCCACCGGCAGGGTCCAGGCATACTTGTGGCTGTCGTGACGGGTGTTGAAGTAGTGACGCACCAACACCGCCAGCACCGCGATCCCGGCCAGGATCAACCAGTTGTACTGGCTGCCGTAGGTGCTCGGGAAGTGGTTGCTGATCATGATGAACAACACCGGCAGGGTGAAGTAGTTGTTGTGACGCGAACGCAGCAGGCCTTTGGCCGGCAGCGCCGGATCGGGCGTGCGGTTTTCGGCGATGGCCGCGACCAGTGCGCGCTGGGCCGGCATGATGATGCGGAACACGTTGCCGACCATGATGGTGCCGATGATCGCGCCGACGTGCAGGTACGCACCACGACCGCTGAACACCTTGCTGAAGCCGTAGGCGGCGCCGATGATCAGCACGAACAGGATGAAACCCAGCAAAGCAGGGCGTTTGCCCAGGGCCGAGTCGCAGAGGAAGGAGTAGATGAACCAGCCGATAAACAGCGAGCCCAGACCGATGGCCACGCCTTCAGGACCGCTCAGGGTGCTGCCCGGAGCCAGCAGGTAGAGCGTCGGGTTGGAGTAGAACACCACGCACAGCAGCGCGATCCCCGACAGCCAGGTGAAGTAGGCTTCCCATTTGAACCAGTGCAGGTTGTCCGGCATGGTCGGTGGGGCCAGTTTGTATTTTTCCAGGTGGTAGATGCCGCCGCCGTGGATCGCCCACAAATCACCGGCCAGACCGCTTTTCGGGTTGACCCGATTGAGGTTGTTTTCCAGCCAGACGAAGTAGAACGACGCGCCGATCCAGGCCACACCGGTAATCATATGAACCCAGCGCACGCTCAGGTTCAGCCATTCCAACAGATGTGCTTCCACAGTCTTTACCTCTCGCCTGTCACTCTGTTGTCGAGTGATCAGACCTTCTCTTATTGGTGGGGGGCGAGGATCAAACGCTCATCCTCTTTGAAAAAATGCTCATCGCAGTTATTGCCTGTGCCACTGCGATCAACCACCAGGAAGTCATCCCGCTTTTCGATCGTCAGCACCGGGTGGTGCCAGACGCCGCGATGGTAATTAATGCCCTGCCTGCCGTTGGTGACGAAGGCGCGGACCAAGCCTGATACAGGTACATCGCCAAGTGGCGCGACCACGATCAGAAAGGGGTTGCCGAGCAGCGGAATGAAAGCCTGGCTGCCCAGCGGATGACGCTCCAGCATGCTGACGGTCAGGGGCATGTCCTGCGCGTCGGCGCGGAAAATGCTGATGATCGCCTTGTCCTCTGGCGTGGCGGTTTCCACCGTCGCCAGTTTGTGGAAGCGCATGGTCGAACCGTTGTTGATCATGAAGTGATCGCTGCCGTCGGTTTCGATGACGTCACCGAAAGGGGCGAAGGCTTCTTTGGTCAGCGGTTCAATCGTCAGTGTGCGCATGCTGGTCTTCTTATCCGAATTCTGTGTTGTTGGTTCTATTGTCATCGCTGGCAAGCCAGCTCCCACATTTGGAATGCATTCCCCTGTGGGAGCCAGCCTGCTGGCGATTGGGTTCAGCGCTTATTTAGCGACCTTGCCCAGGACGCGCAGGCGACTCACGCCACCATCCGGGAACACGTTCAGGCGGATGTGAGTGATAGGGCCCAGCGCCTTGATCTGCTCGGCGAAGGTGTGTTCGGCGTGCATTTCCAGTTTCTGGCTTGGCAGCAGTTCGCGCCAGAACAGCGACTGGGTTTCGATCTGGCTGTCGGTACCGCCCTTGACGAACGCGCCCTGGATCGAGCAGCTGTCCGGGTAGTTGCCCTTGAAGTGCAGAGTGTCGACGATGACTTTCTCGACTTCACCGGCATGGCCCAGGGCGACGATCACCCAGTCATTGCCAGGCGTGCGACGACGTGCGGTTTCCCAGCCATCGCCCATGTTGATGCCACGGCCCGGGTTGAGGATGTTGCTCATGCGGCCGAAGTGTTCGTCGGAGCAGGCGAGGGCGCGGCCACCGTTCAGGGCGGCTGCCAGGTCAACCTGCTCGTTGTCACCGACAGCCGACCAGTCGCGGAACGGTACGCCGTACACACGCAGACGGGCCACGCCGCCATCCGGGTAGATGTTGAAGCGCAGGTGGCTGAAGGCCTGGTCGTTGCTGATTTCATGGTAGTGGTGGCTGTTGCCTTGCAGCTCGACGGCGGACAGCACTTCAGTCCACTGGGTGTTTTCGTCCGGCTCGCCTTCGGCCAGGAAGCAGGCTTCCAGGGAGGCCGACGGCGGGAAGTTACCGGTGAAGAATGAAGTGTCGATGTCCACGCCTTTGATCGAGCCCGGCACGCCCAGGCGGATTACCGCGCTGTCGTAGCCTTCGAAGCGCTTGCGGCGCGACTCCCAGCCATCCATCCACTTGCCGTTGTCATCGAACACGCCCTCCTTCCACACGGCCGGGGTCGGTTGGAACAGACGGTTGGCGTCTGCGAACCAGTCATCGGTGACCGAGATGATTTTGGTGCCCAGGCGGGCGTCGGCCAGGTTGACGAACTTCTCGAAAGGTACGGCGTAAGCTTTCATTCTTCTTGTCTGCCTTTAATAAGTTGGCTTGGGATGCTCTCGGGGCCCTGGGTTCGTTCGGCGTTCATGAGCGAACTCGGGCCAGGATCGCTATAGGGTCAGTAATCGGAACAGGGCGATCTTGTTGATCTCCGCCAGCGCGCACTTGAACTCGGTGTCGACTGGGTTGTGGATGCGCGTTTCGAACGCTGCGAGGATCTGATGCCGGTTGCTGCCTTTTACCGCCATGATGAAGGGAAACTTGAACTTGGCCTTGTAGGCGTCGTTCAGCTCGGTGAAGCGAGAAAACTCTTCGGCCGTGCATTGGTGAATCCCCGCGCCAGACTGTTCTTCAGTGCTGGCCGCGGTAAGCTGGCCCTGGACGGCAGCTTTGCCGGCCAGGTCCGGGTGGGCGTTGATCAGTGCCAGCTGACTGGCGTGATCGGCGCTCAACAGGATGTCGCTCATGCGCTGGTGCAGGGTTTCGATCTCGTCGATCGAAGCGTCCTGGCCCAGCTCGAAAGCCTTTTCGGCTACCCATGGCGAATGTTCGTAGATATCGGCGAAGGCGTTGACGAAGGCGTCGCGGCTCAGGGTCGAGGGTTTGACGGTTTGAAAGGTGCTCATTTGGCAGCCCCTTGGTACGGGTGGGTTTGCTGCCAGTGGCGTGCGATGTCGACGCGACGGCTGAACCACACCTGTTCATGACTTTTAGCGTATTCGATAAAGCGCTTGAGCGAGGCCAGACGCGCCGGACGGCCGATCAGGCGGCAGTGCAGGCCGATCGACAGCATCTTCGGTGCATCGGCGCCTTCGGCGTACAGCACATCGAATGCATCCTTGAGGTATTCGAAGAAATCGTCGCCCTTGTTGAAGCCCTGGACCTGGGTGAAGCGCATGTCGTTGGTGTCCAGGGTGTAGGGGATCACCAGGTGCGGCTTACCGGTCGGGTTATTCGGTTCCCAATAGGGCAGGTCGTCGTCGTAGGTGTCGCTGTCATAGAGGAAACCACCTTCTTCCATCACCAGGCGACGGGTGTTCGGGCCGGTGCGACCGGTGTACCAACCCAGCGGACGTTCGCCGGTGATTTCGGTGAGGATGCGGATCGCTTCGAGCATGTGCTCGCGTTCCTGGGCTTCGTCCATGTATTGGTAGTCGATCCAGCGGTAGCCGTGGCTGCAGATCTCGTGGCCGGCATCGACCATGGCGCGGATCACTTCCGGATGACGCTGGGCGGCCATGGCGACGGCGAAGATGGTCAGCGGAATGTCGAATTCCTTGAACAGTTTCAGAATCCGCCAGACGCCGGCGCGGCTGCCATACTCGTACAGCGATTCCATGCTCATGTTGCGCGCGCCTTGCAGCGGTTGCGCCGAGACCATCTCCGAAAGGAACGCTTCGGATTCTTTATCACCGTGCAGGATGTTGCGCTCGCCACCCTCTTCGTAATTGAGTACGAAGGACAGGGCGATCCGGGCATTGCCCGGCCAGTGTGGGTGAGGAGGGTTACTGCCGTAACCGGTCAGGTCGCGTGGGTAGTCAGCGCTCACTGCAGTCTTCCTTCTTATTCGTGGCTTATACAAAGTCAGGGTTGTGTAGCGCGCCTGCAAGTGGGAAGTCAGGCTGGCGTCACAGCGATGGGATGATTGTATACAACTTTATATTCACTTTGTAAGCCTGATTTTTCGCATTTTTCGCTAACGGTCATCTTTGCGTGCGATTGACACGGACCTACAAGAAATCTGCCTGATTGGTCAGCTAATGTCTCCGGGGTTCAGCAATCTTGCGCTTTGAGGTTAAATCGCCGGGAAATCACCGGATGGCGCAGCGGGTCGCAAAAATGTCGTTTTTATTGTGTACAATTTTTTTGAAAAGTGTCTTAATCAATCGCTCGCCGCAGCTTTTCGTGCTCCGAAACGGTGCGGTCTCCTTTTCAACTGACTTCGGGAGGCGCGAGGTCTGACTGCTTCCATGCAGGCAGGCGCGCAGAATCAATGGGACGTTTGACTACACACGTTTTGGACGCTGCACACGGTTGCCCGGGCAGCTCGATCAAGGTCGAGTTGTACCGCGTTGAAGGTTCGCAGCTGGAATTGGTCGCCACTGCAACAACCAACAGCGATGGCCGTGTCGATGCACCGCTGCTGCAAGGTGATGACTACCGCACCGGGGTCTATCAGGTTCAGTTCCATGCGGGCGATTACTACCGCGCCCGTGGTGTTCAACTGCCGGAGCCGGCTTTCCTGGATGTGGTGGTGCTGCGTTTCGGCATCTCGGCTGAACAGGATCACTACCACGTGCCGCTGCTGATTTCGCCCTACAGCTATTCGACGTACCGCGGCAGCTGATCCCCCAAGCAGCTGCCTCACCCTGGAAGCGACTGCGCATATAGCTTCTTTGGTCTTTCGCCCGCTCACACTGCGGGCTTTTTTTCGTCCCGAGAAAAATGCTGCCAGTGATGCCGCCTTCGCGAGCAGGCTCGCTCCCACAGAAGAATGCGGTTAACTGTGCGAGCCTGCTCACGAAGCTTTTGCTGTTAGCGGCTCAACAGAGAGGCTGCGCCAGCACTGCTGAACAACCCGGCACTCACCCGATTGAACCAGCTCTGCCCCTTGCCGCTACGCAGATACCGCGCCGCGCCATGTGCGCCCAGGCCATAGGACAACTTGCACAGCAGATCCAGCACGGTCCAGGTCGCGATCATCACCAGCAGTTGCGGCAGGAACGGTTGCTCGGCGCTCAAGAACTGCGGCAGGAAAGCCGCGAAGAACAGGATGTCTTTCGGGTTGCTGCCCCCCAGCATGAATGCGCGGCCGAACAGTGCGCGAAAGCGCGGCACCGGCGCTGCCTGAGGCACTTCGGCGCCGTGGGAAGGCTGACGCGATTGCTGCCAGCTCTGCCAGGCCAGGTAGAACAGGTACAGTGCACCGACGATTTTCAACGCGCTGAACAGCTGTTCCGATGCCAGCAGCAGCGCACCCAGGCCCAGTGCCGAAGCACTCAGCAGGCAGATCGAGGCAAACACGCCCCCCAGGAACGCCGGGTAAGAACGGCGCAAACCGTAATTCAGGCTGTTGCTGATCATCAGCAAAGACAGTGGCCCCGGGATCAGGATTACCACCAGCGCAGCGCCGCTGAACAGCAGCCAGGTTTCCAGACTCATCACTTTCCTCCATTTGCACAAAAGCCTCACCCGACGGGGTGAGGCTGGTTTCAAGCGCGTTCCGCGAAGATTTACAGGAAGATGAACTTGGCGATGAAGATCGCGCAGAGCACCCACAGGCTCACGGAGATTTCCTTGTATTTGCCAGTACCGGCCTTCAGCGCCACGTAGGTGATGAAGCCCAGCGCGATACCGTCGGCCACCGAAAAGGTCAGGGGCATCATGATTGCCGTGACGATCGCCGGAATGCTGTCGGTCGCTTCGTCCCACTCGATGTGCGCCATGCCGCCCATCATCAGCATGGCCACATAAATCAGCGCGCCGGCAGTGGCATAAGCAGGGATCATCCCGGCCAGCGGCGCGAAGAACATGGCTGCAATAAATAGCACACCTACGGTCACGGCGGTAAGACCAGTCCGACCACCCGCCGCTACGCCAGCGGCACTTTCCACGTAGCTCGTTACCGGAGGAACACCGACCACCGCGCCGAATACGCTGGAGGCACTGTCGGCTTTCATGGCGCGAGAGAGGTTTTCGATCTTGCCGTCAGCGTTCACCAGGTTGGCGCGCTGGGCTACGCCCATCAGGGTGCCGGCGGTGTCGAACATGTGCACGAAGAGGAAGGCCAGCACCACGCTGATCATGCTGACGTTGAACACACCGGCAACGTTCATGGCCATCCATGTAGGTGCCAGGCTCGGCGGTGCCGACATGATGCCCTCGTAGTGCACCAGGCCCAGGCCCCAACCGGCCAGCGTCACGGTGATGATGCTGATGAGGATCGCGCCGAACACCTTGTGATAGCTGAGGATCGCGATCATCAGGAAACACACGGCGGCCAGCAGCGGGCCAGGCTCGCGCAGGGAACCGAGTTTGATCAGCGTTGCCGGGCTATCGACGACGATGCCGGCGGTTTTCAAGCCGATCAGCCCCAGAAACAGACCCACACCGGCGCCCATGGCGAAGCGCAGGCTTACCGGAATGCTATTGAGCAACCATTCGCGGATGCGCGAGAAGGTCAGGATCATGAACAACACACCGGACACGAATACCGCACCGAGGGCAGTTTCCCAGTTGTAGCCCATGGTGCCGACCACGGTGTAGGTGAAGAAAGCGTTCAGGCCCATGCCTGGCGCCAGGCCGACCGGCCAGTTGGCGTACAAGCCCATCAACAGGCAACCCAGAGCAGCGGCGATACAGGTGGCGACGAACGCCGCGCCATGGTCGATCCCGGCGTCAGCCATGATGTTGGGGTTGACGAAGATGATGTAAGCCATGGTGATGAAGGTTGTCAGACCGGCAATCAACTCGGTCTTCACCGTGGTGCCATGCAAGCTGAGTTTAAAGATGCGCTCCAGCCAGCCATTGCGTAAAGGCGGCGAGAGATCCAGCGTCGATGCTTCGGATTTGCGGCTTTCCACAGCGAGTACTCCTCAAGAGTTTTGTTTTTATTTCCAGGGCCGGACCCTTGGGGGTGGCAGCGGCCCTTTGAGGCACTTGCGAATTTCTTGACTGCTTGGTCAGAAACTAGCACGAAGTGGATTATGCTTTTGTATACAAATAAAGCAAATAATGTTTTTGATATTGTCGACGAAAAGTCTGGCAATCGGGATATATCGCCTTCGAGGGCCTCATCGCCAGCCTGCTGGCGATAAGGGCATAACAGTCAATCAACAACACTCTGACTTTTCCCAAGCGCCAGGTTCACTGCCAACCACCCATTCACCGCCGTCTCTCCAGCTTCGGCAAACACCCGCTCAAGTAATTTCACCTGCTCGCGGCGTAGTGATTGTTCAAAACGCGCACCATCGTCGGTCAGTTCCAGCAGCCGTTTACGCTTGTCGGTTTCAGCGGCAACGCTGTTGACCAGATGCATCTCCACCAACTGGCGCAGCGGCATGTTCAGTGCCTGCTTGCTCACCCCAAGCAAGGCCAGCAACTCCTTAACGCTCAGGTTCGGATAGCGGGCGATGAAAAACACGATGCGTTGGTGCACCCGACTCAGCCCTCGACGCTCAAGCATTTCGTCGGCTTTGGCGGTGAAGGCCTGGTAGCCGAAGAAAAACGCTTCCATGGCCTGTTGCTGGGAAATCGGGTTTTTAAGGTCAATCATGTTGACGTATCCGCTCGGGCTGTCGTAATTTCGGTCAACAAGTTTGACTCATTTTCCTCTGGCCTCGCTACCGGTGATCCCCATGGCTTTTTCCGAACGTGTCTCGCGCCTTAAAAGTTCTTTGATTCGTGAAATCCTCGCCGCGGCCCAGCGTCCGCAGGTGATGTCGTTCGCCGGAGGCTTGCCCGCCGAAGCCATGTTGCCCAAGGTCGAGTGGGCCGACATGCCAGTGTCCATGGGCCAATACGGCATGAGCGAGGGTGAGCCGGCATTGCGCGAAGCCCTGGCCGCCCAGGCGCGGGCGCTGGGTGTGCCGTGCGAGGCAAGTCAGGTGCTGGTGGTCAGCGGTTCTCAGCAAACCCTCGATCTGGCGGCCAAGCTCTACATCGACAAAGGCACCGAGATCCTCCTCGAGGCCCCGACCTACCTGGCAGCGCTGCAGATCTTCCAGCTGTTTGGCGCCGATTGCCTCACCGTGCCGCTGGAGGCGGACGGTCCGAACCTGGCGCAACTGCGTTCACGCCTGGAAAAACATCGCCCGGCATTCATCTACCTGATTCCGACCTTCCAGAATCCTTCGGCGGTGCGGTACAGCGAAGCCAAGCGCGAGGCGGTCGCCGCATTGCTGGATGAGTTCGGCGTGACCTTGATCGAAGACGAGCCCTACCGTGAGTTGACCTTTGATGGCGGCAGCGCCAAACCCATTGCCGGGCGCCTGAAAAAAGCCAGTTGGATTTACACCGGCACGGTCTCGAAAACGCTGCTGCCGGGTTTGCGCGTGGGGTATCTGATCGCCAGCCCGGACCTGTTCCCGCACTTGCTCAAGCTCAAGCAGTCGGCAGATCTGCACACCAATCGCGTCGGCCAGTGGCAGGCATTGCAATGGATCGGCAGTGAGCCTTTCCAGCAGCATCTTGGTGAGTTACGCGACTTTTACCGGGTTCGTCGCGATGCGTTCCAGGCTGCGCTGGAAACACATTTTTCCGATCTGGCGGACTGGAACGTGCCCGAGGGCGGGCTGTTTTTCTGGCTGACGCTCAAGCAGCCGCTGGATACCCGGACGTTGCTCAATGCGGCGCTGGCCGATGATGTGGCGTTCATGCCGGGCGAGCCGTTTTTTCCGCAGCCGGACGATCATCACGGGCATCTGCGTTTGAATTTCAGCCACATCGACCCGGCGCGGCTGGATGAAGGGCTCAGTCGCTTGGCGGCAGTGCTGCGACAGGCTCAGGCAGTGCGAGCGGCGTGAGGGGAGGGTAGAAACGAATAAACCGGCCATTGGGCCGGTTTATTTTTTCCGAGGTTTGCGGTGTCTGATCTGGCCTCTTCGCGAGCAGGCTCGCTCCCATAGTAACTGTGGCGTTCACAAAACCTGTGGGAGCGGGCTTGCCCGCGATGAGACCGGTGCTGACACCGCAAAACCATCAGACCGCCGCAAACCGCTTATCCAGATAATCAATGATCACCTTGGACTCATACATCCAGGTGGTCTGGCCATTCTCTTCGATGCGCAGGCACGGCACCTTGATCTTGCCGCCTTGCTCCAGCAGGGTCTGGCGATCCTGCTCGTTGTTCTTCGCATCGCGTAACACCACCGGCACATTCAGGCGGCGCAGGGTGCGGCGGGTTTTCACGCAGAACGGGCAAGCGTGGAATTGATACAGGGTCAGCCCCTTGGCGGCGGCTTCGACCTGGGCCTGAGCGGCGGCGGGGCGCTGCTTCTTGCCAGGGCGAGTGAGGAAGTCGATGAAGATGATCAGTTGGCCGAGGCCGACACGAAGCGCTTTGACGAACACGTTGTAAGCCTCACGGGGCAAATGAAGAAAGTCGCGCAGCTTACCTGATTTTTCACAGGCGAAAAAAAACCGGCGATGAATGCCGGTTTTCCGTATTGCCAATTACTTGATGAGGCTGAGGAATTCGCTGCGGGTCGCCGCGTTCTCACGGAACTCGCCGAGCATCACCGAGGTGATCATCGTCGAATTCTGCTTTTCCACACCGCGCATCATCATGCACATGTGCTTGGCCTCGATCACCACCGCAACGCCCAGGGCGCCGGTGACCTGCTGGACCGCATCGGCGATCTGGCGGCTGAGGTTTTCCTGGATCTGCAGGCGGCGGGCGTACATATCGACGATCCGCGCGACTTTTGACAAGCCCAGCACCTTGCCGCTCGGAATGTACGCGACGTGGGCCTTGCCGATGAACGGCAGCAGGTGGTGTTCGCACAACGAGTACAGCTCGATGTCCTTGACCAGCACCATTTCGCTGTTGTCGGAGCTGAACAAGGCACCGTTGGTGACTTCTTCGAGCGTCTGTTCATAACCGCGGCAGAGGTACTGCATGGCTTTGGCGGCACGTTTTGGCGTGTCGAGCAGGCCTTCGCGGGACACGTCCTCGCCCAATTGGCCGAGAATCGCGGTGTAATTCTGTTCCAGGGACATGAAACTACCTGTGGGATTTTACGCAAAGAGCAAGGGTACGGTGGCGGACACGACGCTGCAAGCGTGACGCATCAGCTTTACTCGTCGCGACCTTCCATCATGGTGCGTTTGAGCATCACATAGACCGCGCCGGCACCGCCGTGTTTTGCCTGGCAAGAAGTGAAGCCTAGCACTTGCGGATGCTGGCGCAGCCAGGTGTTGACGTGACTTTTGATCATCGGTCGCTTGCCGTCCAGGCGCACGGCCTTGCCGTGGGTGACGCGCACGCAGCGGATTTCGAATTTGGTGGCTTCGGCCAGAAACGCCCAGAGGGTTTCCCGGGCCTTTTCCACGCTCATGCCATGCAGGTCAAGGCTGCCTTCGAACGGGATCTGTCCGATCTTGAGCTTGCGCATCTGGCTTTCCTGCACGCCGTCACGTGCCCACATCAGCTCGTCTTCAGGGCCGACATCGATGACGAACTGATCGGACAGTCCGTCGACGGTGGTGGCATCGGTGCGCACGGTGGCAGCCTGTCGCAGCTTGGCGATCTGTGCGCGGTCAGCTTTGGGTTTGCCGGTTTCGGCGCGATCGTGCTTGATCGGCTTGACGCCTTGGGTCGCGCTTTTGAATAGGGAAAAATCGTCGTCTTGCATGTCAGCCTCCGCGAAGGGCGGCCAGTTTACCCAACTCGAAGCGAATGGGGCGCGACAAAACGCGCGGCGTTCGGCCGCGGCCTTGGACTCAGTCGTGTTTTTTCATCAGATGCGGGGACATGTTGAGCGCCTGCGACTGCCGTGAGCGGCGCCGGCAGCGACGCCACATCCATACGCCGAGGTACAGCACGAACAGACCTATCGCCAGAATCACCGCAGCACCGGCGCGGTTGGTGTTCATCTCGCCCAGGGCAGGTGCGTGCCCCAACAAGCTGGCGACGCCGGCCATGGCGAGCAACACACCGCACGTCGCCAGCAACGCAGCGAAGGCTGCGCCGATTCGAAAACGCCAGTTGCGTTGGCCTTTGGGCCGCAAGCGGCGAGCGTCAAAACCATCGGATAACTTCATTCCGACCTTCCTCAATGGGTATCGGCCCTTCGACCGGAAGTTGACCGGGATGTTCCTGAGGCTAAGACAATTGCAGCTAATGAGAGGCTTTTACGGATGAGCGGCGGCATGGACCGCTCATCAACCCTGGAATCAGACCAGGTCGTTGGTCTGGGCGACGGCGGCAAAGTTGTCCGCCATGATCGCCATTTCGGTCCGCTGCACATCTTCGGCGCTCAGGACGCCGCCTTTGTACGGTAGATCGCGGGTGGCGCAGGCGTCTTCCACGAGGGTACAACGGAAACCCAGGTTTTTCGCTGCCCGCACCGTGGTGCTGACACTGGAATGACTCATGAAACCGCAAACCACCAGATCCACCGAACCCAGCTCTTCCAGGCGTTTTTTCAGATCCGTGCCATGGAATGCACTCGGCAGGATTTTTTCAATCTTGATTTCGCCGGCAAGCGGCTCCAGCCCCGGAATGAATTGCCCGCGCTCACCGCGTGGGTCAAACAGCCCACCGACAGTGCCGAGGTGGCTGACATGCACGATCGGCCGGCCGGCCGCACGGGCAGCGGTCACCAATTTCTTGATGTTCGCGACCGCCGCATCCATGCCGCTCAGGGCCAGGGGGCCGCTGAGGTATTCTTTCTGGGCATCGATGATGATCAGGGTCGCATGACTCAGTTTGGCTGCTGCGTAGCCGCGGCCGCTGAGTTGAAACATCGTTTGTGGAACGGACATTCTGGGGCTCCTTGGAGTGGGGCTTTTGCGACATTGTCCTCTGGCTGAGCGCTTCTGTGAATCGCTACTATCGTAGGCACCGTCGTTACTGGCGTGCAGCGTTGTCAAGTGGGCTGATTTGTTCAATACCTAGCTGTAAAAAGAGATTAGTCCTACATCTGCTCCGGTGTTTTTCCTGCGTCGTCGTGGCGACGTTTGACTGGTAGAATCGCCCGTCGATTTTTCTGGAGTTTGCCGTCGTGATCACTTCCCGCCTTCGTACCCTGCGTGACCATATCCGTTGGGCCGTCAGCCGCTTCCATGGGGAGGATCTGTTTTTCGGCCATGGGACCGACAATGCCTGGGACGAAGCCCGTCAACTGGTGTTGGGTGCCTTGCACTTGCCGTGGGAAATCGCCGACAGCTACCTCGACTGCAATCTGGAAGAAGACGAACTGGTTCACCTGCAGTTGTTGCTTAAGCGTCGCATTGAAGAGCGGGTGCCGACGGCTTACCTGCTGGGCGAAGCCTGGTTCTGCGGGATGTCGTTCATCGTCGATGAGCGCGTGCTGATCCCGCGTTCGCCGATTGGCGAGTTGATCGAAAACCGTTTTACCCCTTGGTTGGGTACCGAGCCTGCGCGGATCCTCGACCTGTGCACAGGTTCAGGTTGCATTGGTATCGCCTGCGCCTACGAGTTCCAGAACGCTGAAGTGGTGCTGGCCGATCTGTCGTTCGAAGCACTGGAAGTGGCCAACCAGAACATCGAGCGCCACGGCGTCGACGCGCGGGTCTACACGGTGCAGGGTGACGGTTTCGATGGTCTTCCGGGGCAGCGCTTCGACCTGATTGTTTCGAACCCGCCTTACGTTGACGCCGAAGATTTTGCCGACATGCCGGACGAATACCAGCACGAACCGGAACTGGGCCTGGCCTGCGGTGACGATGGATTGAACCTGGTGCGGCGCATGCTCGCCGAAGCGGCGGATCACCTGACCGAGAAGGGCTTGTTGATTGTCGAGGTGGGCAACAGCCAGGTGCACGTCGAGGCGTTGTACCCGGAAGTCGACTTCGCCTGGCTGGATTTCGAGCGTGGCGGGCATGGCGTGTTCATGCTGTCGGCCGAGCAGTGCCGGGATCATCAGGCACTGTTCGCGTCCCGTGTCTGACCTTTAAAAACCTATCGCGGGCAAGTCGAATCGTCGCACCGCCGCTCCCACAGGTGTTGTGTCGTGCCCAAATGATGAGGCAAACACAAGTCCTGTGGGAGCGTGGCTTGCCCGCGATGGCCGCGCCGCGGTTTCAAGCCTTCAACGGTGTGTCGCAATCCAGATCAGCAACCCCGCCTGAAACACCGCGAACGCCACCAGGCAGGTAATGGTGAAGCGCAACCCGGCGTCTTCACGTTTGTACTTGCTGACTTTTTCCTCGTGCTTCTTGAGTTTGACTTCCTGCTCGGCGAGATTCTGCTCGGCTTGCTGGAGCATCTGCGCCGCTTCAAGAATTTCCACGACTTGCAGTTTTTCCGTGTTCCAGTCCCCCAGCAGGTCGCCGACCAGCACTTCTTTGACGCTGCCCTTCAAATGCTGGGCGTCGGCGTAAACCACATCGAAACCGTGTACCCGCAAAAAATGATCCCGGCGCAGACGGGTGTCTTCGTTCAGCGCGTCCTTGTTGTTCAGATCAATACCGTCGACGGTGTAGCCGGGCCAGCGCTTTTTCGCCCAGGTAATGCCTTGCGCTGCCATGAAACGACCGATGCCACGGTTCAGCGGTTCGACCTGCAGGCCGCTGTCCGGGCTGAAATGCACGCGTTTTTCAGTGTGGTCGACCCACACGTCCAGATGATTCTGTTCCTTGCGCACCCGCTGGCCGGGCAGGGAGATGCTCATGCGCATCAGGCTGCGTAGCTTGTCGTTGCGTTCGGCGTAGCCGAATTCGACGAAGCGCAACGGCCGACCGCCGGTACTGCGGTCAGTCTGCAACGGCGCCAGGCGGAGCATTTTGTGGTGCTCGACGTGGACGTCCGCCCATGGCAGCTCGACCGCTGGCGGTGCGTCTTTTTCAGCGGTGGTGTCGGGTGAAGTCGGGGTATCGGTCATAACGGCGAGATCCTGTCCAAGCTCAGCTTGCCGCCAGCCAGTGCGCTGGCGACAAAGTCTTATCGGCCGTTTTCGACAAGACTGGAGAGCAAATTAACGGGAGCGAAGTCCGTCAATGAACCCGAGGATTCGCGAACCCAGTTCCGCCGCCAGCGGCAAATTCGGATCCTTGTAGGAGGCCAACTGGCGTTTGACGTCGTTGGGCACGATGCGCATGACATGGTTCATGCCTTCGATCAGCGCCAGTTCAGCGTCCGGTTTGGCCGCCTTGAGCAGGCGTGCATCATTGACGCCGACCTGGATATCGTTGCTGCCCTGAATGATCAGCGCCGGCATTTTCAAGCGGGCGAAGGCCGCAGCCGGGTCCTGGCGGAACAGCGATATGAGGTACGGCTGCACGCTCGGACGGAAAATCACCTGCAATTGCGGCGGCACGTTGTCGTCAGTTTTCCCGGCCTTGAGGCTGTCGAGCAGCTCGTTGCTGCGCAGCATCAGTGGCGGCGGCAGGCGATTGCTCAGTTGCTGGCGCAGCACCTGATCGATCGGCCGGGCGCTGCCGGACATGGAAATCACTGCCGCCGCATCAACGCTCGGTGCCGCGAGACTGGCGATCAACGCGCCTTCGCTGTGCCCCAACAGGATCAGCTTGCCGAAACGTGGATCGTTTTTGAGTTTGCGGCCCCAGGCTTCGGCGTCGGTGACATAGGCCTCCAGCGTCAGGTTTCGTTCGTCCGGGGTCGCCGCCAGGCTCGCGGCCACGCCACGTTTGTCGTAACGCACGCTGGCGATGTTGTGTTTGGCCAGCACCCACGCCAGGCGTTTGAGGCTGTCATTGCGTCCGCCGTCGGGGTTGTTTCCGTCGCGATCCGTAGGACCGGAGCCGGAAATGATCAGGACAACCGGTACCGGTTTGTCGGATTTTGGCAGCAACAGCGAGCCGAACAGCTCGCCGGTGCCGGTGTCCAGGGTGATCGGCCGTTGCAGGACTGTGGCCTGGGCGAAGCCGGACATCAGGGTAAGGCTCAAGATCAAAACTCGCAGCATCATCACGCCATTATCATCAAGATGCCGGTTGGACTCGCAGGCACCCATAAGGTTCGAGGATGAACTACTTGGGTAGCCTGCGTATACTGGCGCGCATTACGTATTTGGGTTCGATTTCACGGAGCGTCCTGCATGTCCGGCAATACCTACGGCAAGCTGTTCACTGTCACCACCGCGGGCGAAAGCCATGGTCCGGCGTTGGTCGCCATTGTCGATGGCTGCCCGCCGGGCCTGGAGATCTCCCTGGAGGATCTGCAGCGTGACCTGGACCGCCGCAAGCCCGGCACCAGCCGCCACACCACCCAGCGCCAGGAAGCCGACGAAGTCGAAATCCTCTCCGGCGTGTTCGAGGGTCGCACCACGGGTTGCTCCATCGGTCTGTTGATCCGCAACACCGACCAGAAGTCCAAGGACTACTCGGCGATCAAGGACCTGTTCCGCCCGGCCCACGCCGACTACACCTACCACCACAAATACGGCGAGCGCGATTACCGTGGCGGTGGTCGCAGCTCGGCCCGTGAAACGGCCATGCGCGTGGCCGCTGGCGCCATTGCGAAAAAGTACCTGGCCACCCAGGGCATCGTCATTCGTGGCTACATGAGCCAGCTCGGGCCGATCGAAATCCCGTTCAAGACCTGGGATTCGGTGGAGCAGAACGCGTTCTTCAGCCCTGATCCCGACAAAGTGCCGGAACTAGAGGCCTACATGGACCAGTTGCGCCGCGACCAGGATTCGGTCGGCGCGAAGATTACCGTGGTGGCTGAAGGCGTAATGCCGGGCCTCGGCGAGCCGATCTTCGACCGCCTCGACGCCGAGCTGGCCCATGCGCTGATGAGCATCAACGCGGTCAAGGGCGTGGAAATCGGTGCCGGTTTCGCCAGTGTCGCCCAGCGCGGCACCGAACACCGCGATGAGATGACCCCGGAAGGTTTCCTCAGCAACAACGCCGGCGGCATCCTCGGCGGCATTTCGTCCGGTCAGCCAATCGTTGCGCACCTGGCACTGAAACCGACATCCAGCATCACCACGCCGGGTCGTTCCATCGACATCAACGGCAACCCGGTGGAGGTCATCACCAAGGGCCGTCACGACCCGTGTGTCGGTATTCGCGCCACGCCGATCGCCGAAGCGATGATGGCCATCGTCCTGATGGATCACCTGTTGCGCCACCGTGGACAGAACGCCGATGTGCGCGTGAGCACGCCGGTGCTGGGTCAGCTTTAATGGCTGACCTGAAAGCCGCTGCAGTCTGATGGCGGTGGCGGCGCTTCCGTACTGGCGGCTTTCCAGCTTCTATCTGTTCTATTTCGCCTTGCTCGGTTCGACAGCGCCGTTTCTGGCGCTGTACTTCGATCACTTGGGATTTACCCCGGCGCGAATCGGCGAACTGGTGGCGATCCCCATGCTGATGCGTTGCGTGGCGCCGAACATCTGGGGCTGGCTCGGTGACTACACCGGCCGGCGCCTGGCCATCGTGCGCTTCGGTGCCGTTTGCACGCTGCTGACCTTCTCGCTGATTTTCGTCAGCAAGACTTACGCCTGGCTGGCGATGGTCATGGCCTTGCATGCATTCTTCTGGCATGCGGTGTTGCCGCAATTCGAAGTCATCACCCTGGCACACCTTAAAGACCAGACATCGCGCTACAGCCAGATCCGCTTGTGGGGCTCCATCGGTTTTATCATCACCGTGGTTGCGCTTGGGCGTTTGTTCGAATGGCTCAGCCTCGACATCTACCCGGCGGCGCTGGTGCTGATCATGGCCGGCATCGTTCTCAGCAGCCTGTGGGTGCCGAACGCGCAACCGGCGCAGGGCAACCGACCGACGGGGGAGGGTTTCCTCAAGCAATTGCGCAGCCCCGGCGTGCTAGCGTTTTACGCTTGCGTGGCACTGATGCAGATGAGCCACGGACCGTATTACACGTTTTTGACCCTGCACCTTGAGCGATTGGGTTACAGCCGTGGCGTTATCGGCATGCTCTGGGCCGTTGGCGTGGTGGCGGAGGTGTTGATGTTCATGGCCATGAGCAAGATATTCGCGCGCTTATCGTTGCGTCGGGTGCTGCTGGCGAGTTTTCTGCTGGCGGCGTTTCGCTGGTTGCTGCTCGGTTCGCTGGCCGAATTTCTCTGGGTGCTGCTGTTTGCCCAGATCCTGCACGCGGCGACGTTCGGCAGCTTTCACGCCGCTGCCATTTCCTTCGTGCAGCGTAGCTTCGGCGCGCGCCAGCAAGGGCAGGGCCAGGCGTTGTACGCCGCACTGGCCGGCACCGGCGGCGCATTGGGCGCGTTGTATTCCGGCTACAGCTGGAACGCCCTCGGCGCGGCATGGACTTTTAGTATTGCCAGTCTCGCAGCCCTCGCGGCTGCCGTTATCATTGCCACACGTATGCAAGAGGACAGGCCATGAGCCTTACCCGTGAACACCTCGCCCAGGAAATCATCGACGCCGGGCGTTTTCTGTATGGCCGCGGCTGGTCGCCGGCTACCAGCAGCAATTACTCGACCCGACTGTCGCCGACTGAAGCCTTGTTGACGGTGTCGGGCAAGCACAAGGGCCAGTTGGGCCTCGATGATGTACTCGCCACCGATCTGGCGGGCAACAGTCTGGAGCCGGGGAAGAAACCGTCCGCCGAAACCCTGCTGCACACGCAGCTCTACAGTTGGCGCCCGGAGATCGGCGCGGTGCTGCACACTCATTCGGTGAACGCCACGGTGCTGTCGCGACTCACGCCGCAAGACTTTATCGAGTTCGAAGACTACGAACTGCAAAAGGCCTTCAGCGGTGTATCGACCCACGAATCCCGGGTGCGGGTGCCGATTTTCGACAACGATCAGGACATTGCGCGACTCGCCGCCAAGGTGCAGCCTTGGCTCGACGCCCATCCCGATTGCGTCGGTTACCTGATTCGCGGCCACGGCCTCTACACCTGGGGCGCGCGGATGAGCGATGCCCTGCGGCAGATCGAGGCCTTCGAGTTTTTGTTCGAGTGCGAGTTGAAGACTCGCAGTGTGTTGAACCGTTAACGGCAGACTTATCCACAAGTCGCCCATCGCCTGATGCAGCGCTGCGCCCGACCGGTGTCCACAAACCGGACGGCGCGGCCGAAACCGAGGAATTGCCCCATGAGCAGCCTGTCCGTTTATCACGTCTCCAGCCCTGAAATTCCCAACAAGGTGTTGACCCATTTCGAAGACATCGCTTCGACCCTGGCCGAGCAGGGCGTGCGCTTCGACCGCTGGCAAGCCGCGACGAAGATCCAGCCTGGCGCGACTCAGGAAGAAGTGATCGCCGCGTACCAGGAGCAAATCGACAAGCTGATGACCGAACGCGGCTACATCACGGTCGATGTGGTCAGCCTCAACAGCGACCATCCGCAAAAAGCCGAATTGCGCGCCAAGTTCCTCGAAGAACACCGCCATGGTGAAGACGAAGTGCGCTTTTTCGTCGCCGGTCGCGGTTTATTCACCCTGCACATCGACGATTACGTCTACGCCGTGCTGTGCGAGAAAAACGACCTGATCTCGGTGCCTGCCGGTACCAGGCACTGGTTCGACATGGGCGAGCATCCGCATTTTGTGGCGATTCGCCTGTTCAACAACCCGGAAGGCTGGGTGGCCAATTTCACCGGCGACAACATCGCCGGCCAATTCCCGCGTCTTGAGGACTGAATCGATGCCGATCAAAGCGATTCTCACCGACATCGAAGGCACCACCAGCGCGGTGAGTTTTGTGTTCGACGTGCTGTTTCCTTACGCGGCCAAACATTTACCGACGTTCGTCAGCCAGCACGCCGCGCGTAGCGACGTGACCGAACAACTGGACGCCGTGCGCCGGGACAGCAACGAGCCTGATGCCGACGTCGAGCGGGTCATCGAAATCCTGCTGGGCTGGATTGCCGAAGACCGCAAGGCCACGCCGCTCAAGGCGCTGCAAGGGATGGTCTGGGAGCAGGGTTATCAGGCCGGGCAACTCAAGGGGCATGTGTATCCGGATGCCGTTGAAGCGCTGCAACGCTGGCATCAGGCCGGTTATCAACTGTTCGTTTATTCATCCGGTTCGATCCAGGCCCAGCGCCTGATCTTCGGGTGTTCGGAGGCGGGGGATCTTACGCCGCTGTTCAGCGGTTACTTCGATACCACGTCCGGGCCCAAGCGCGAAGCGCAGTCCTACGCCAATATCGCTCAGGCCATCAAGCTCGAGGCCTCGCAGATTCTGTTCCTGTCGGACATCGTCGAAGAGCTGGACGCGGCGCGTATGGCGGGAATGGCCACCTGCGGATTGGCCCGTGAAGGCGGCGAACTGGTGGGGCATATCACTGTGGACAGTTTTGCCCGAATCGATCCTTCCACTTTTTAAACAACACATGACCCTGTAGGAGCGAAGGCGGCGGATCATTCGACATTTTATGCCGCCTGACACGCCGCCTTCGCGAGCAAGCTTCGCTCCTACAGGGCTTCGCTTTTAGGCCGAGTGATAAGTCGGCAGTGCAAACCGCTGCTGGCTTTGCAGCATGGAAATCTGCGGCAGTTCGCTGGCCTGTTCAGCAAGGTCGCGGCGAATGGCGCTGATGACCCACGACAATTGATCGCCATTGTGCAATTGCTGATAGGAAATCGAGCGTTTGAACACTTTGCCTTCGGCGCTCAGGGTCAGCAGAATCCCGCCGTCAGGTCGTGCCTGGGTGGTGACTTCGAAGTTGGAGAACAAGGATGAAAATTTTTCCTGGATCAGGCTCATGTCTATTCAGCTCCGTGAGTACTTGAATGGCAAGCATGCACAGAGCGTTGCAGTGATTGTGCCAGTACCAGGCTTTACAGAATGTCCTTTAAAAACAATGGTTTAATTTTTTAGCCGATTTTCACTTTCGTGCAATTTGCAAGAATGGCCATCGTGCATCCTGCATTTTGCGTGGTCGTCGGCGATTCGATGGAACCATTTTGTGTGCTGATGCTCGCGATTTCCAACACGGCTATCGCAGATACAAAACATTTCAAAAACCGCGTGTACAGCTCAAGAACCGTTGACGTATTTTCGGGCTTCAATCAGCGCCGCCCGACAATAAAAAGATCGAACGGGAGCAACCATGAGCCGCACCTCAAGCGACACGATTACCTGGGGCATGATGCTCCGCAAGCTGCCTTCCATTGCCAAAGTCCTTCCACGGGTGGTCAAGGGAATGAAGCTCGCCAACGTCAAGGATCCGACCCAACCGTGTGGCCTGGGCTGGAGTTTCGAACAGGCAACCCTGCGCAATCCTGGTGGCCCTGCACTGATGCACGGTGAGGTTTCGCTGACTTATGCACAGGTCAATCAGTGGGCCAATCGCATTGCCCATCACCTGATCGAGCAAGGCATCGGCAAGGGCGATGTGGTGGCGGTATTCATCGAGAATCGCCCGGAACTGCTGGTGACGATACTGGCGGTGGCCAAGGTTGGCGCGATCAGTGCCTTGCTCAACACGTCGCAGACCTGCGACACCCTGGTCCATAGCCTGAATCTGGTGACACCGGCCGCCATTGTGGTCGGCGAGGAGCTTGTCCCGGCGTTTCTGGCGGTGCGCGGGCGGGTGGCGATCGCGGCGGGGCGAACCTGGTTTGTCGCCGATCAAGACACTTACCGCGATCCTGGAATGGCCCCCGAAGGTTTCATCAATCTTATGACGGCCAGCGTCGATGCCGACAGTGCCAACCCTGCCAGCGGCGAGCAGGTTTTCTTCGATGACCCCTGTTTCTATATCTACACCTCGGGCACCACCGGGTTGCCCAAGGCCGGGGTGTTCAAACACGGACGCTGGATGCGCAGCTCCGCCAGCTTCGGGATGATTGCGCTGGATATGCGCCCTGAAGATGTCGTCTATTGCACCTTGCCGCTGTATCACGCCACCGGCCTTTGCGTGTGCTGGGGCTCGGCCATCAGCGGTGCCTCGGGGTTTGCCATCCGTCGCAAGTTCAGCGCCAGTCAGTTCTGGAGTGACGTACGCAAGTACCACGCAACCACCATCGGCTATGTCGGCGAATTGTGTCGTTATCTGGTCGATCAACCGCCCAGTGCCGACGACAGCAAGCACGGCGTGATCAAGATGATCGGCAACGGCCTGCGTCCCGGTGCCTGGCGTGAGTTCAAGACGCGCTTTGGCGTGAATCACATTTGCGAACTGTATGCCGCCAGCGACGGCAATATCGGTTTCACCAACATTCTGAATTTCGACAACACCGTCGGTTTTTCCCTGATGTCCTGGGAGTTGGCGGCGTATGACCACGACAGTGGTGCGCCGATTCGTGAAGCCAATGGCTTCATGCGCAAGGTCGGCAAAGGCGAGCAGGGGCTGCTGCTGGCGAAGATCGATGACAAGGCGCCGCTGGATGGCTACACCGACCCGCGGAAAACCGAAAAAGTCGTCCTTCATGATGTGTTCGTGAAGGGCGACCGTTACTTCAACACCGGCGACCTGCTGCGCAACATTGGCTTCGGCCACGCGCAGTTTGTCGATCGCCTCGGCGACACTTACCGCTGGAAAGGGGAAAACGTCTCGACCACCGAAGTCGAGAACATGCTCCTGAAACACCCGCTTATTTCCGAAGCCGTGGCCTATGGCGTGGAAATCCGCAACACCAACGGCCGGGCCGGAATGGCGGCGATCACGCCCGCCGAATCCCTGGCGACCCTGGATTTCAGCGAATTGCTGGCGTTTATCCGACAGCAGCTTCCGGCCTATGCAGTGCCGTTGTTCCTGAGGGTGAAAGTGAAAATGGAAACCACCGGGACGTTCAAGTATCAGAAGACCCGGCTCAAGGACGAGGCATTCGACCCGGGGCGAACCGGCGATGACCCGATCTATGCGTGGTTGCCGGGAACCGACACTTATGTGCAGGTCACCGAACAGGTGCTGGCCGAGATTCACAGTGGCTTGCATCGTTATTGAATGTGGCTATCGCCGCGCATCAGAAAAAAGAAGTGACAGTGTCGGGGCTGCTCGGGAAACTGTCGGCTTTGCGAATAATTGAATGTGGAGTGCTCAATGTCAGACAAAAGCCGCCAGATGACCCCCGAAGAAGCTGCGGAGTTTGCCGAACAGGTATTCAACAAGGCGCGGGAGGGCGATGCGGCCATGATGGCTGCGCTACTGACCAAAGGCCTGCCGCCGAACCTGCGCAATCACAAGGGCGACACCTTGCTGATGCTGGCCGCGTACCACGGCCATGTGGACACCGTGAAAGTCCTGCTCGAACACAAGGCCGACCCGGAAATCCGCAACGATAACGGTCAGAGTCCGATCGCGGGTGCTGCCTTCAAGGGTGACCTGGCGGTGGTCACGGCACTGGTTGAAGGTGGCGCGCAAGTCGAGGGTTCGTCGTTCGACGGGCGTACGGCGTTGATGATGGCGGCGATGTTCAATCGCGTCGCCATCGTCGACTACCTGATCAGCAAAGGCGCCGACCCGAAAGCCAAGGACGCCAACGGCATTACGGCGCTGGATGCGGCGAAAACCATGGGTGCGGTTGATACCGTTGCGCAGCTGGAGAAACTGCTGGGCTAAACCCAAACCTGGAGCAACGCTTGCTCCTACAGTCATTGCACGGCGTAATGCGTTATCCTTCGCGCCCTCAAAACTCCCTCGCTACAGGATCTGCCCCATGAAAGCCGCACTCGTCGAACTCATCAGCAAAATCAGCTCCGGGTGCATGGGTGAAGACGAAATCCTCAAGGTCGCTGACGAAGCGGCCCAGGCGTACGCGGATCCACAGGGTTTTCTGAGCGCCAATCCGGACATCAACTACGACGACACTTTCCCGATTCCGCTGGGCGAGTGGGTGGTCGTCGGCAGTCTGCCCGAAACCGTGCTGTTCCAGGCAGACACTTACATGGACCTGTTCGCCCAGATCGTCGCCTCCTTCGGTCCGGGCGTCGAGTTCAACCTCAAGCCCAAGCAACTGGCCAAGACCGACGCCCTGACTGCGCTCAATCGCATCCAGGTACAAATGAGCAGCCTGAACAAGGAAAACGGTGGTTACACACTGATGAACTTCAGTCAGTTGCTCGACGACGAGCTGCAAGTGGTACTGGTCTACGGCAACGACGTGCCACGGGTACTCGAGTTGTGCGCCGAAGTTGGCATCGCTGCTGCGCCCGCCCTGGAAGCCTTGAAAGTGGCCATCCACGTCTGAGACGGTAAAGCTTTCAATAATACGGAACCCTTGGCCGGGCCGGCTATCCTAAGGGGGCATACCACTCTTCGGGAGCGTCACCATGGGTTCCACGTTCAACAGCCTGGTCGGCCTGATCATTCTCGCCCTGGACATCTGGGCCATCATCAACGTGCTGAAAAGTGGCGTCTCCACCGGGATGAAAATCATCTGGGTGCTGTTGATCCTGTTGCTGCCGGTTTTGGGCCTGATCATCTGGGCCATTGCCGGGCCACGGGGGGATGTACGGATTTGACCGAACTCTCGTAAATCACACCGAACCTGTGGGAGCGGGCTTGCCCGCGATGCAGGCGCCGCGGTCTGTCAGATACACCGAAGCGAATCCATCGCGGGCAAGCCACGCTCCCACAGGGATTGTTGCAAACCGATTAACTGAGGTTCGACCTGTCATGTTCCGCAACGTAGAATGCGCGCCTTTCCCGGGCAATCGAGGCGATCGATTGGCCATCATGGGCGGGTAACCGTCCGTTGCCACCCGCATTCATCGGAGCACTTCCCATGAGCACTACCCCAACCAGCGACTACCTGGAAACCCTCTACGAAGGCTACGGCCAGCGTTTTCGCATGGACAAACTGCTGCACGAAGTGCGCACCGAACACCAGCACCTCGTCATCTTCGAAAACCCGCGCATGGGCCGGGTCATGGCGCTGGACGGCGTGATCCAGACCACCGAAGCCGACGAGTTCATCTACCACGAGATGCTCACCCATGTGCCGATCCTCGCTCATGGCACCGCCAAGCGCGTGCTGATCATCGGCGGCGGCGACGGCGGCATGCTGCGTGAAGTCTCCAAGCACCGCAGCGTCGAACACATCACCATGGTCGAGATCGACGGCACTGTGGTTGATATGTGCAAGGAATTCCTGCCGAATCACTCCAAAGGTGCCTATGACGATCCACGTCTGAACCTGGTGATCGACGACGGCATGCGTTTCGTCGCCACCACCACTGAAAAGTTCGATGTGATCATTTCCGACTCCACCGACCCGATCGGCCCGGGCGAAGTGCTGTTCTCGGAAAACTTCTACCAGGCCTGCCATCGCTGCCTGAATGAAGGCGGCATCCTGGTGACGCAGAACGGCACGCCGTTCATGCAGATCGACGAAGTCAAAACCACCGCCGGTCGCCTGCGCAGTCTGTTCCCGGACTGGCACTTCTACCAGGCCGCGGTACCGACCTACATCGGCGGCTCGATGACCTTCGCTTGGGGCTCGACCAATACCGCTTATCGCAAGTTATCCCGTGAAACCCTGCAACAGCGCTTTGCAGGCAGCGGTATCGTCACGCGCTACTACAATCCGGAAATACACATCGGCGCCTTCGCTTTGCCACAGTACGTGCTGCAAGCAGTGGGCAAGCCAAGCAACGACTGAAGACCCTCTGTAGGAGCGAGCTTGCTCGCGATGGACTCGAGAGCGCCGTGTTTAGCCAGTAAACACGTTTAATCGTTAACGACCATCGCGAGCAAGCTCGCTTCTACAGGTTTTGTGTTTTTAGGCGAGTGCGATGTAATCCATTGGAACGATCAATTCGAGTTAAAGTCGAGATAGGTGTAAGCCCATTCGCGGGTTTGATAGAGGAGGCTCCGATGTCAAAGTGGAAAGTCACTTTCGTGGATGATCATGGTGAAACGATCGACGAAGTCTTCGAGTGCGAGGAATGCCCGAGTCACGAGCAGGCCGCCAGGCTCATCAAGGAACGGCTCCTCCCTGTCGCCGCCAAGCTGGATTTGAACGATCTGGAAGGGCGAACCCCTGACGCGAGCGTCAAAAACCTAAAAACCCAGAACAGCATTGAAATCCTCGGCATCACGCCAATCTGAACAACTCCTGTCACATTCTCAACCAGGCCTTGGCAGCGGCTCTATCCTGAGGCTACTCTGCAATCGAGATCAGCGAATGGATCGCTAAGGTCTGGTCTTGTCAGCTACATGCTTGTTTCCCGCCGGCACATCGGTTGCCGAAACGTCCGCAGCCATGGTTGCGTGCGCAGGGAGTACGGAAAGTCTATCCATCGGTTTGAGGAGGACGTTTCATGAGCACAGCCTATCAAGAAGACATCAGCAGCAGCGTGCTGCGCCGCATGAAAGAAGGCGGTTTCGACTTTTCACGATTCCATCCCATTGAGTTCTACGCCATTTTCCCGGATGAGGAGCGGGCACGCAGGGCGGCAGGTCATTTTCATCGTGGGGAATCCCTGAATGCGCAAGTCAGTGTGCGCGACGACGGTGCCTGGGCGCTGGAGTTAAGCAAGGTCATGTACGCCACCTATGATGACATCGGCGACTTCGAGCAAGGTTTCGAAGCGGTAGTCGAGCCATTGGGCGGCATCATTGAGGGCTGGGGAGTCAAGCAGGAGGTACGAGGGCGACTCGCATAACATTATGAACAGCAGCAACCAGCGATGACGGCTGACCTTCGGGTTGGCCGTTTTCGTTTTCGCAGAATAAAAACTGCGTTTCAACAAACCAAAAAAAAGCCACCTGAGCGGGTGGCTAAAAGGGAAGACCGGTAAGGAGGGAAACCGGTCGGAGCATGCCGGACCGGGTTGCCGGAGCAACCGAATAAGTGAGGCTGAAGACTTCATCAAACAGACGCTGGTGAAGTTTTTTCAGCGGATGCACGGATTATCCACAGCGTTAACCGGGCAGTGAAATCAACTCTGGCTATGCTGGTGATAGGCAACAACATTGCCTTGCAATGAAGCGGGGGCGATCAGGTTGGAGCAGTTACCGCACAGGATTGGTGCGGTGTCTGTGTATTGAATATCCAACTGATTGATATCAAAGCGTTTATGCCGATGGCACGGGCCTTGCGAAGGTCCGGACGTCCGGGTGACAAGGAGTACGGCATGATCCGCACCTATTTTGATGAGATGTACGATGCCGGCGGCCAGGTCCGCCCGCATTATCGGGAGTTTGCCCGTTGGCTGGCCGAAACGCCTGACGAGCTTCTGGCACAACGGCGACGCGAGGCCGATCTGTTATTTCATCGCGCCGGGATTACTTTCACGCTCTACGGTGATGAGCAGGGGACAGAGCGCCTGATTCCCTTCGACACCATTCCACGCAGCATCCCGGCCAGTGAATGGCGGGTGGTCGAGCGGGGCTGCATTCAGCGGGTCAAGGCGTTGAACATGTTCCTCGCCGACCTCTACCACGAGCAGCGGATCATCAAGGCCGGCATCATTCCGGCCGAGCAAGTGCTGGCCAACGAACAGTACCAGTTGGCGATGCAGGGGCTGGATCTGCACCGCGATATCTATTCGCATATCTCCGGTGTCGATCTGGTGCGCGACGGCGACGGCACGTACTACGTGCTCGAAGACAATCTGCGCACGCCCAGCGGTGTCAGCTACATGCTCGAAGACCGCAAGATGATGATGCGTCTTTTCCCCGAGCTGTTCGCGGCGCAACGCATCGCCCCCATCGATCACTATCCGAACCTGTTGCTCGATACGCTGAAAAGCTCCAGCCCGATCGACAACCCGAGCGTTGTAGTGCTGACGCCGGGGCGCTTCAACAGTGCGTTCTTCGAACATGCGTTTCTGGCGCGAGAGATGGGTGTGGAGCTGGTGGAAGGCGCGGACCTGTTCGTGCGTGACGACAAGGTCTTCATGCGCACCACCGATGGGCCGAAAGCCGTTGATGTGATTTATCGCCGCCTCGACGATGCGTTCCTTGACCCACTTGCCTTCAATCCGGAGTCGATGCTCGGCGTGCCGGGGCTGCTGTCATCCTATCGGTCCGGCAATGTGGTGCTGGCCAATGCCATTGGTACGGGGGTGGCGGATGACAAATCGGTGTACCCGTTTGTCACGGACATGATCCGGTTTTATCTGGACGAAGAGCCGATCCTGAAGAACGTGCCGACCTGGCAGTGTCGTAATCCGTCCGAGCTGTCCCATGTGCTGGCCAATCTGCCGGAACTGGTGGTCAAGGAAACCCAGGGTTCCGGCGGTTACGGGATGCTGGTGGGGCCGGCGGCGACCGCCGCGGAAATCGAAGCCTTCCGCGCAAGGATCATCGCCAAGCCCCATGCCTACATCGCGCAACCGACACTGTCGCTGTCGACCTGTCCGACCTTTGTCGAAAACGGCATCGCGCCGCGCCATATCGACTTGCGTCCGTTTGTGTTGTCTGGCCGCGAAACCCGGGTCGTGCCCGGCGGCTTGACCCGTGTCGCCCTGCGCGAAGGCTCACTGGTGGTGAATTCCTCCCAGGGTGGCGGAACCAAGGACACCTGGGTGGTCGAGGATTGAAGGAAGCCTGTCATGTTAAGTAGAACTGCCTCGGATTTGTATTGGATGTCGCGTTACCTGGAGCGGGCGGAAAACCTCGCACGGATGCTCGACATCAGTTATTCGCTGTCACTGATGCCGCAGGATGGTCGTGGCAACGGCTTGCACGAACTGGCCATGCCGCTGTTGATTACCGGCACCCTGGATGATTACCTCGAACGCCACGGCGAGTTGCATGCCGAACGGCTGCTGCATTTTTTCGCCCTGGATGCGGCGAATCCGGCGAGCATCTACAGCTGCCTGGGTGCGGCGCGTGCCAGTGCCCACGCGGTGCGTGGGCGAATCACCGCCGACATGTGGGAAAACATCAACGCGACCTGGCTGGAAATTCGCGGAATTGCCGAACAGGGCCTGAGTCGCTACGGCATGAGCCGTTTCTGTGAGTGGATCAAGGAGCGTTCCCACCTGTTCCGGGGCGCGTCCTACGGCACCATCATGCGCAACGATGCGTTCCGCTTCATTCGCCTGGGGACGTTCATTGAACGCGCTGACAACACCTTGCGCCTGCTCGATGCCCGTTACGAAATGGCCGGCGATCAGGCCGAAGCGGTCAGCGACGGCACGGCCCACGCGTATTACCAGTGGAGTGCCTTGCTGCGGGCCCTGTCGTCGTTCGAGGCCTATACCGAAATCTACCGTGACGCTCCCGGCGCCCGGCATGTGGCCGAGTTGCTGTTGTTGCGGGCCGACGTGCCGCGCTCGTTGCGCGCCTGCACCGAAGAAATCGACCAGATCCTTGCCCAGTTGCCGGGGGCCAATGGCCGACCGGCGCAACGCCTGGCGGCGGAAATGGACGCGCGCCTGCGCTACACCGGCATCACCGAAATCCTCGACGAAGGCCTGCACGCCTGGTTGACCGAGTTCATCCCGCTGGTGCGCCAGTTGGGCAACGCGATTCACAGTTCCTACCTGGAGGCTGCATGAGACTTTCCATTAGCCACGAGACCACCTATCACTACGAAGATCAGGTGCGGGCGAGCATCCAGTATCTGCGACTGACCCCCCACGACAGCGAGCGGCAGCACGTGCTCAGCTGGCAGCTCGACTTGCCGCGCCCGGTGCGTGCGCAACTCGATCCGTTCGGCAACATCCTGCATGTGCTGACCATGGACGAGCCTCACGAGGCGATCATCATCGGTGCCCGTGGCCAGGTCGACATCGACGAACTGCGCGAAGCCGAACACGAGAGTCAGTCGGCGTTGCCGTTCCTGCGTTTCACCCGCCTGACTGAAGCTGACGCGGCATTGCGCGCATTTGCCGAGAAGGAATGCAAGCAACGCCGCGATCGCACCGCGCTGATTGACCTGATGCATGGCCTGAACCAGCACATGACCTATACGCCGGGCGCTACCGAAGTGGACACCAGCGCCGCCAAGGCCTTTGCCGGGCGGTCGGGCGTGTGCCAGGACCACACCCATGCCTTTCTCGCCTGTACCCGCAGCCTGGGCATTCCGGCGCGGTATGTGTCGGGTTATCTGTACAGCGAAGATTGTGAACATCTGGCCAGCCACGCCTGGGCCGAAGCCTGGCTCGATGACGCCTGGTACAGCTTCGACGTGACCAACGAACTGGCCCGCCCCGAGCGCCATTTGAAACTGGCGGTGGGCCTGGATTACCTGGATGCCTGCCCGGTGCGCGGCATGCGTCGAGGCGGCGGGTGTGAGCAGATGCATGCCAAGGTGTTCGTGTCGCCCACGCCTGCGCCGGTGATCTGCGTGCAACAACAATAACAAGTTCACCACAAAACCCTGTGGGAGCGGGCTTGCCCGCGATTGCGGACTATCTGTCACTGCATGGGTGATCGTGATATCGCTTTCGCGGGCAAGCCCGCTCCCACAGAGACTTTCAGTGAACACAAAATCTGATTCATGCGCCGTACAAGTGTGGAAGCGGGCTTGCTCGCGAAGAGGCCAATCCCGGTAATACAAGTTCAGGGTTTAACCTTGCGCCCCACCATATGCTTCAAATACCCCACCAGCATCCCCAGGTCCTCATCCGGCAACACCTCGGCCGAAAAGCCCGGCATTTTCGCCTGGGGCCATTGGCGCAAACTCTGCGGATCACGGATGTAGCGCTTGAGGAAGTCCGCACCGAAGTACTCGGTTGGGTTGTACGGAATATTCAGGTCCGGCCCGAACTGCGAGTCCCCGGCACCGTTCAATCGATGGCACGCCAGGCAGTTTTTCTGAAACAGCGCAAAGCCCTTGTTGACCGGGTCGTCTGCCTTCAACGCGGGATCAGGCAGCAGGGTAGGGAAGCGCTCGGCCACCGGCGCAAGGCGCTTGATGCTGGCCAGTTCGAACGGCCATTGTTCCGGGCTGATATTGCCTGCCCGCGGGTCGGTCCAGACCAGGTAAAACGGCCCGGCGCTGTGTTTGCCTTCTGACAACGGCGGCCATGGTTTCGCCGGATCTTCGATGGCCAGCCAGGCTCGCGCGCCCTGGGTATTGAGTAGCGGTCCCGCCGACAATTCCGCGGCAAATCCATCGGACGCAACAGCTTGCAAATGATCGTCAGGTTTAACGTCCGTCAACAACGCCGCCAAAGGAACAGCGCGGTAGCTCATGTCCCGTTTGTAGGAAACATCATTGGGGATGTTGATGGTCAGGACTTGAGGGTGCTTGAGCAACTCCTCGGTCTGCCAGGTGCGACTGTACTCGCCCAGCTCCAGATTCAGCTGTGCGGCATGCAGAGGCGTGCCGAGCAGCAACGCCCCAAGCAGGATAAACGTTTTCAAAATGATCGCCGTCCATGTCGTGGAAGTGCCACAAAGGTTGGCACAGCCACGCTGGCCCGGGTAGCGAGCCAGTCACATTTTTATCGTGGCGATATAAAACTCTGGTGCCGTATTTTTTGAATAACGACTAGCCGATCACCTTGGTCAGGTTGGGCAAAATCAATAACAATGTCGTGGCAAAGAGAATGAGACCTGCTTGGCGAACTTTCGATTGTTTGAACATGGCTGACCGCCTTTTTTTTGTTATTTCCTGGTGCCTGCCTGCATATATCCATGACGGCAAACGTTGCACTTCCTGTAGGACAAGTGCCTCGGCAAAACCCGACGACAACTTCGTATAACTTCACCTTAGAGGCCGCGTCACGCTTGTTTTAGATCCATTTAGTATGGAGTTCTCACTCGATGCTATTAAAAAGGTATGAGGCCTATTGCCAGCTTCTTGGGCGGCCTTTTGCTAGACACCTGCGTCTCTTTAACCGGTTCATCCAGTCATGGATGACCGTCCGTCTGAGCGTGACCGTCAATGCCAGTGAGCGCTGCGGTCATTGAATCCATTGGTCGCCGGGCCAAGAGTGTGAGCTGTGTTTTTCACTAACTGCACTGCGGTTCGAGGACGTCATGACCCAAGCTTTGATTTTCGACGCGTTACGCACGCCCCGTGGCAAAGGCAAGGCCGATGGCGCCTTGCACAGCGTCAAACCGGTAAATCTGGCAGCAGGCTTGCTCAGGGCGCTGCAGCAGCGGACCGCCCTCGACACCAGTCAGGTCGATGACGTGGTACTCGGTTGCGTGACGCCTATCGGCGATCAAGGCTCCGACATCGCAAAGACCGCAACCCAGGTGGCGGACTGGGACGTCAGCGTCGCTGGGGTGCAGATCAATCGATTCTGCGCTTCAGGGCTGGAAGCGGTGAACCTGGGGGCGATGAAAGTCCGTTCCGGTTTCGAAGACCTGGTGGTGGTCGGCGGCGTCGAGTCCATGTCGCGCGTACCCATGGGTAGCGATGGCGGAGCCTGGGCACTGGACCCGGAAACCAATCTGCACAGCCACTTCACCCCGCAAGGCGTGAGCGCCGATTTGATTGCCACGCTCGAAGGCTTCAGCCGCCAGGACGTCGATGCTTACGCGCTGCACTCGCAACAGAAAGCCGCGCGGGCGCGGGCCGATGGCTCATTCAGCAAGTCGCTGGTGCCGGTACAGGACCAGAACGGCATCATCCTGCTCGATCACGATGAATTCATCCGTGCCGAATCGACCATGGAAGGCCTGGGCAAGCTCAAGCCGAGTTTCGAAATGATCGGGCAGATGGGGTTCGATGCCACCGCGCTGCGCGTCTACAGCCAGGTCGAGCGCATCAACCATGTCCACACCCCGGGCAACAGTTCCGGGATCGTCGACGGCGCGGCGCTGATGCTGATCGGCTCCGAAGCCAAGGGTCTGGCGCTGGGCTTGCAGCCACGGGCGCGGATCGTTGCCACGGCGGTGACCAGTACCGATCCGACCATCATGCTCACCGGCCCCGCACCGGCCACCCGCAAGGCGCTGGCCAGGGCCGGGCTGCGAATTGAAGACATCGACTTGTTCGAGGTCAACGAAGCGTTTGCCTCGGTGGTGTTGAAGTTCATCAAGGACATGGCCATCGACCCGGACAAGGTCAATGTCAACGGCGGTTCCATTGCCATGGGCCATCCGCTGGGCGCCACCGGTTGCGCGATTCTCGGCACCTTGCTCGATGAGCTGGAAGCCCGGCGTCTTCGCTATGGCCTCGCGACCCTGTGTGTCGGTGGTGGCATGGGCATTGCCACCATCATCGAACGCCTCTGAGCCCCGAATTCAAGGAAACCTTCCATGACCCAAGCCATTCGTTACGAAAAAGGCCAGGACCAGATTGTCGTCCTGACCATCGACATGCCGGGCCAGAGCGCCAACACCATGAACGCGGTGTACCGCGAAGCCATGGCTGGCTGCGTGGCCCGCCTGGTGGCCGACAAGGACGGCATTGCCGGTGTCATCATCACCTCGGCGAAAAAAACCTTCTTCGCCGGCGGTGACCTCAATGAGCTGATCAAGGTCGGCAAACCCGAAGCCAAAGCCTTTTACGACATGGTGCTGACCCTCAAGGGGCAATTGCGCACTCTGGAAACCCTAGGGAAACCGGTGGTCGCGGCGATCAACGGCGCGGCGCTGGGCGGTGGCTGGGAAATCTGCCTGGCCTGCCATCACCGCGTGGCGCTGGACAACCCGTCGGTGCAACTGGGCTTGCCGGAGGTGACCCTCGGCCTGTCGCCCGGCGGTGGCGGGGTGGTGCGCATGGTACGGATGCTCGGGCTGGAAAAAGCCCTGCCGTATCTGCTCGAAGGTAAAAAAGTACGGCCGCAGCAAGCGTTGCAAGCGGGTTTGATCGATGAACTGGCGGCGGATCACGACGAATTGCTGGCCAAGGCGCGAGCCTGGATCATCGCCAACCCGAGGGCGGTGCAGCGTTGGGACGTGAAGGGTTACCAGATCCCCGGTGGTACGCCGTCAAACCCGAAAGTCGCACAGATGCTGGCTATTGCACCGTCGATCCTGCGCAGCAAAACCCAGGGCTGCATGCCAGCGCCGGAAAAAATCCTCTGCGCCGCCGTGGAAGGTGCGCAAGTGGATTTCGACACGGCACACCTGATTGAAACCCGCTACTTCACCGAGCTGACCACCGGTCAGGTTTCGAAGAACCTGATCGGCACGTTCTGGTTCCAGTTCAACGAAATCAATGCCGGCGGCTCGCGGCCGCAGGGTTTTGCTCCCTGCGTCACCAGGAAAGTCGGCGTGCTGGGTGCCGGGATGATGGGGGCGGGCATTGCGTTTGTCAGCGCGTCGGCAGGCATCGAGGTGGTACTCAAGGACGTCAATCTCGCCGCTGCCGAGAAGGGCAAGGCGCACTCGGCGGCGTTGCTGGACAAGAAGGTGGCGCGCGGGCAGATGAGCGTCGAGCAACGCGAAGCCGTTCTGGCGCGCATTCATGCCACTGAAAGCGATGCCGAGCTGGCCGGTTGCGATCTGATCATCGAAGCCGTGTTTGAAGATCGTGAGTTGAAAGCCAAGGTCTCCTTGGCCGCACAAAAAATCGTCGGTGCCGACGCGGTGATCGCCTCCAACACCTCGACTCTGCCGATCAGCGGCCTGGCCACGGCGGTACCGGATCAGAGCAAGTTTATCGGCCTGCATTTCTTCAGCCCTGTGGACAAAATGCCGCTGGTGGAAATCATCAAGGGCACCAACACCAGCGACGAAACCCTGGCTCGCGGCTTCGATTTCGTTCTGCAAATCAAGAAAACGCCGATCGTGGTCAACGACAGCCGTGGTTTCTTTACTTCGCGGGTGTTCGGCACGTTTACCAACGAAGGCATTGCGATGCTGGGCGAAGGCGTGAGTGCGCCGATGATCGAGACCGAGGCACGCAAGGCCGGCATGCCCATCGGACCGTTGGCGATTTCCGATGAAGTCTCCCTCAGCCTCATGAGCCATATCCGCCAGCAAACCGCCAAAGACCTACAGGCGGAAGGCAAACCGCTGACCGAGCATCCGGCCTTTGCCGTGATCGACTTGCTGCTCAATGAATACAAGCGTCCGGGCAAGGCCGCGGGCGGTGGTTTCTACGAGTACCCGGCGGGGGGCCAGAAGCACCTGTGGCCGGAGCTGAAAAACCGCTTTGAAAAGGCCGACGGGCAAATTTCGCCCAAGGACGTGCGCGATCGCCTGCTGTTCGTGCAAGCCATTGAAACCGTGCGCTGCGTGGAGGAGGGTGTGCTGACCTCGACGGCGGACGCCAACGTCGGCTCGATTTTCGGCATCGGTTTCGCGGCCTGGACCGGCGGTGCGCTGCAGTTCATCAATCAGTACGGGGTCAAAGACTTCGTCGCCCGTGCCCAGTACCTGGCGGGTCAATACGGCGAGCGCTTCGCGCCACCGGCACTGCTGCTGGAAAAAGCCGCCAAAGGGGAGGCATTTTAGGGGGCGGTGACACATCGCGGGGCTTGCCTTGTTACGGTGTTTCAAGGCAGGCTCTGGGGTGTGCATTATTCCCATCACGCGTCAGGTATTTTTTATGTCGTTACGCATCTGCATTCTCGAAACCGACATCCTGCGTCCGGAACTGGTCGACCAATATCAGGGTTACGGGCAGATGTTCAAACACCTGTTTTCGCAGCAGCCCATTGCCGCCGAGTTCACTGTGTACAACGTGATGCAGGGCGAGTACCCCAGTGATGACCTGACCTTTGACGCCTACCTCGTCACCGGCAGCAAGGCCGATTCCTTCGGCACCGACCCGTGGATCCAGACGCTCAAGGACTATCTGCTGACCCGCTATGAGCGTGGCGACAAGCTGTTGGGCGTGTGTTTCGGCCATCAGTTGCTGGCGCTGTTGCTGGGCGGCAAGAGCGAACGGGCGACCCAGGGTTGGGGCGTCGGCACCCACAATTACAAACTCGCCGCCAAGGCGCCGTGGATGAACCCGGTGCGCGAAGAGTTGACCCTGTTGATCAGCCATCAGGACCAGGTGACGTCATTGCCGGAAAACGCCACGGTGATCGCCTCCAGCGATTTCTGTCCGTTTGCCGCTTATCACATCAATGATCAGGTGTTGTGCTTCCAGGGGCATCCGGAATTCATTCATGACTACTCCCGGGCCTTGCTGGAGATTCGTCAGCAAGCGCTGGGCGAGCAGGTGTATACGAAAGGCGTCGCGAGCCTGGAAAATGAACATCACGGCAGCACGGTTGCCGAGTGGATGATGCGGTTTGTGGCGCACAAGCCTGAAGCCGTTTGAAGCCGTTTGAAGCCGTTTGAAGCCGTTTGAAGCCTGTAGGAGCGAGCTCTGCTCGCGATGGTGGTGAACGATAACGCGTGAAACCAGATGCCCAGCGGCGCCTTGGGTTTTTCGCGAGCATGCTCGCTCCTACAACCACCCCGACTTTTTGAAGCTCGCCCACAAACTCACACATCCCACCGTAATAAACCCCAGTACGCCAAAATATCCGTAATGCCAGGTCAGTTCGGGCATGTTCTGGAAGTTCATCCCGTAAATCCCCGCTACCGCTGTCGGGAACGCCAGGATCGCCGCCCACGCGGCGAATTTGCGCTGCACCACGCTCTGGCGTGACGCCTCCAGCAACACGCCGACCTCGATGGTCTGGCTGGCGATATCGGCCAGGGTCGTCAGATCTTCCATTTGCCGGGTGACATGAATCTGCACATCGCGGAAATACGGGCGCATGTTCTTGTCGATGAACGGAAAGCTCAGCTTTTGCAGTTCTTCGCCGATTTCCACCATCGGCGCTGCAAATCGACGCAAGCGCAATACATCACGGCGCAGGCTGTGAAGTTTCTGTATGTCACGCTCATTCAGCGAGCCGCACATGACGTTACGTTCCAGCTCATCGATCTCGGCATGGATCGCTTCGCCCATCGGCTGGTAGTTTTCGATCACAAAATCGAGGATGGCATAGAGGACGAAATCTTCCCCGTGCTCAAGCAGCAGTGGACGCGCCTCACAACGTTGTCGGACATAGGCGTAGGACGCCGAGTGACCGTTGCGTGCGGTAATGATGTAACCGTTACCGGCAAAGATATGGGTCTCGATAAACTTGAGTTTGCCTTCTTCCCGAATGGGGGAATACGTGACGATGAACAGTGCATCGCCGAAGGTTTCCAGTTTCGGTCGACTGTGTTTCTCAAGGGCGTCTTCGATGGCCAGTTCATGCAGGTTGAACTGGCGTTGCAAGTTGTACAGTTCCTCGGCACTCGGCTCTTCAAGGCCGATCCAGACAAAGTGCCCTGGCTTTGCAGCCCAGGCGGCGCCTTCGTCGAGGGTGATATTGGTGACTTTCTTACCAGCGCTGTAAACCGCAGCAGCAACAACTCTACCCATGATGGTGATTCACTTCTTGTTAGCAGGTGTTCATTGGTAATAATGGCAGGCGGTGTTCAGCTTATCCTTGTCTGCTGCCGGAGCGTCAGTGAAATCTGCCGGGTTCGCAGGTGTAAGCGCGCAGGCAAAAGAAAACCCGCACAGGGCGGGTTTCATTCAAGCGGCTTGCAGTTGCCGGTCCATCGAGTTGATGCATTCGCGCATCTGCTCGCGGCACTGGGCGATCAGCATGGGCATATCGTCCATGCTCAATCCGGCAGTAGGAATGGCCGGCAGCGAGCGAATCAGAATTTTCCCACTGCGCCAGCGGTTCAATCGCATGTGCTTGACGTAACTGCTGACGCACACCGGCACGATTGGAACTCCGGCTGCGATGGCCATCTGGAAGGCGCCTTTCTTGAACGGCAACAATTCTTCGCCCAGATTGCGCGTGCCTTCCGGGAAGACCCAGATCGAGGTGTCTTCGTTTTGCAGGGTGTGGGTGGTGGTCAACATCGATTGGCGTGCTTTCTGCGCATTGCCACGGTCGATCAGCACATTACCGGCCAGCCAGAACAACTGGCCGAACAACGGTACCCACTTAAGGCTCTTTTTACCGATGCACACGGTACGGCGGGGCACTACGTTGCCGAATACAAACAGGTCGTAGTTGGACTGGTGATTGGCGACGATCACGCAGCTCTCAGGCTTATCCATCAGCGGCCCGACGTCGGCCTTCACCCGCAAACGCAGAATGCACATCGCCGGCCATGCGTAGAGGCGGGCACATAGACGACTGTTGTCCGGATTGAACGGGCGGCACAGGCCGAGAATCACGCCCAGCACACCCGCGACAATAAAGTGCAGGCCCATCAATGACATACGTAAAGCAAACAGCATTTTCAGGCCCCACCGGGACAAAAGGTGGCGCAGTGTACGGATGTGCACTGTTTTCGGCAATTGCCGCTAAAGAAGCGGGAGATAGCCGATGTTTAAGTACATGTTTCCGACTGATGGGTCAGACGCGTTCTAGAGCGGTTGTAGGCTTTTCAGCACTGCGTGTACGAAAAAGCCCGACACGACGGTCGGGCTTGTCGTTGCTGCAGGTTGGGGCTTAACCCAAATGCTCCTGATCCTGGATGATTGCGTTATCCAGGGTTTCCAGCAGTTCCTTGCGTACTTTCAGCTTGGTGTTCTTGTGTGCGGTCATGTTGATCTTCTTCAACTGACGAGCCGCCGCCAGTGCTGCGCCCTGCAGCTCCTCGGCAGACACCACCGCGTCAAGGAAACCGGCATCCACTGCTGTCTGCGGATTGAACATCTCACCGTTGATCACCGAACGGTGGAACGCCGATTTGCGCAGGCGATCACGGGCCAGCTCGATACCGGCGTGGTGCATGGTCATGCCGATCTGTACTTCGTTCAGGCCGATGCTGAACGGGCCGTCGACACCGATGCGATAGTCGGCGGACAGCAGTAGAAACGCGCCCTTGGCCACGGCATGGCCAGGGCAAGCCACAATCACCGGGAACGGGTGCGACAACAGGCGGCGGGCCAGCGTCGAGCCGGAAGTGACCAGCGCCACGGCTTCTTTAGGGCCGGACGTCATCACCTTCAAATCGTAACCGCCCGAGAGAATGCCCGGCTGACCGGTAATGATCACCACCGCACGATCAGTCACCGCCTGATCCAGCGCAGCGTTGAAGGCAGCAATCACGTCCGGAGAAATGGCATTGACCTTGCCATTGTTCAGGGTCAGGGTCGCGATACCGTCTTCGAGATTGTAAGAAATCAACTCACTCATGACGCCATTCCTTTCAATAAAGTTGGGCTGAAGTTACTCACCGCCACAGGCCAGGTAAAGCGCTATGACTGACCCGCCAGTCACCCTTTCCCCGCCCGCCAAGCGTAGTCCGCCCCGTCAGCGGTGCATTGCCCTCTTTATAGACGCGCGCGCCACGCCAGAGATTGGCCGGTTTGCCATTGCCCCGACTGGCTTGAAACAGCTAATCGCGTTAAGCACATGAAAATTCTAAAAAAATGTTTGCCATCAGAAAAGCTTTCGACTACATTAGCGCGCCTCGACAGACAGAACATGTTTGAAGAGATACGGTGAAGTGTCCGAGTGGCTTAAGGAGCACGCCTGGAAAGTGTGTATACAGGAAACTGTATCGAGAGTTCGAATCTCTCCTTCACCGCCAAATTCGATGTAAACAAAACCCCTGGTTTCGAAAGAAGCCAGGGGTTTTGTGTTTTTATGGGGCTGATTTCTTAAAGCGTTGATATGCGGAACTTTGCCGGCATGTGACACGCGGCCTCACTTTCTGAACAACAAGGACCTCCCATGATCACAACCACGACCCACGCTATCGAAGGTCGACAAATCACCGCCTACCTGGACATTGTCAGCGCCGAGTCGGTACAGGGCATCAACGTCATCCGCGATATATTCGCCGGGATGCGGGATTTTTTCGGTGGGCGTTCTCAGACGCTGGAGCAAGCCTTGAGGGAGGCCCGTGTCCAGGCCACTGACGAGATCAAGGAGCGGGCGCGGGCACTTCAGGCAGATGCGGTGGTAGGGCTCGATTTCGAGATCAGCATGCCAGCCGGCAAAGGTGGAATGGTGGTGGTGTTTGTGACCGGAACGGCGGTCAAGCTGAGGTGATCGGGGCGGGGCCATTCGTCGGGCATCGGGTAATCTGAACTACAAGTCCAGTAATGACCGGCTAGTCTCAAAATCCTTGGTGGTCGATATTTTTTCGGCAATAGGGCTTGCCGGTGTCGACTCCGCTTTTGAAGAGGGGTGAAGAGATGACTGATCCGTACATCGAAGACGACGGAGCGGAATATCCGATCAACAATTACGTCAAGTGTGGACAGACTGCATACGTAGCCAGCTTCGGCGAAGACCAGACCGAGGTCGACAAGATCAAGACCAGGGCCTGCCGAGTGCTGAAAGGGAAATTTCTCCCCAAGGTGACGGCTCCGGTCAGGAAGTAATCAACCAGCAAGCGAACCCCGTCATTGAGCGGGGTTTTTTGTGCCCTGATTTTAATACCTGAAGATTTTGTGAACGAATTTTAACCTGGCTGGTTTTTCACAAAGTTTTCACAAGGTCCTACGTAGGCTCAACTCATCCGTTAGAAAGCAACACCCTGCCCGTTCCCCAGCGGGCTTTTTTTTGCCTGTCATAAAACCTTTTCCAAAATTGCTGTCCAACCGTCGCCAACTCCGAGGTTGAGTGCGCGCATGTCTGGACTTTGTCTCCTCTAAAGCTTTCAATCTCGACCCTTTGATTTTCATCCCTATTTTTGAGGTTTTCGTCATGCGTTTCACACTGCCTGCTTTGGTTCTGGGTCTTCTGGTCGCTCAAGGTGCAATGGCTGGCGACGGCACTGCCGCCCTCGGTGGCGGTTTGGGTGGTGCGCTAGGTAATGTCGTCGGCCAAAGCATGGGCGGCAGCACCGGGGCAGCGATTGGCGCGGGTGTAGCAGGCGCGGCGGGCAGTGCTGTTGCTGCCAAGAAAGGCCACCGTACCAGCGCTGCGATCGGCGGTGGCGTGGGCGCCGCTGGCGGTTCGCTGATCGGTAATAGCCTGGGCGGCAAGACCGGCTCCACCATTGGCGCAGGCTTGGGCGGCGCATTGGGCGGCGGCGTGGGCAGCAACCTGGCCAAAGGTCACAAGCGCCACTGATCCTGAGCGATCCATTGAAAGAGCCTGGTTCGATCAACCTGTCGGCCGGTTAAAGGAAATGCCCGTATCGCAAAATATGGGCATTTTTTTATGCGCGATTTTCAGGATCCGGGGCAGATTGCACTTTCAGGCAGTCCGATTACGGAGCCTTTTTTGTTTTGCGTCATTCTTGACACTGTCCGGTCAGCTTCTCTAGGATGCTGCTCATGCGCCGATTTAAACAGCTACTTGCGGGGCGCCAGGTGACTCACTCAGTTGCCGATAGAAGCTTGAAACAGGCTTCGAAATACCGCTAAAGCGCTGGTTCGGTGTTGCCTCTCACCTGCCATGCAGACTTTTGAGGCAGAGACACGACACGATGAATGCACTAAACCCCGTTGTACGTCCCGCGCCGATCACGGCACATCTAAACCAGCGCAATCCAAAAATCCTGCTTGGCGGTCAACATCAGCCGACGCTCTTGCGCTACCTCGATGGCTGGCCGCGTCGCACCGGTGGGCCGGCAGCGTTCCTGATCCAGTTTGTCGAAGACGGTGAATCCCTGGCTCGATTTGCCAGCGACAGCTTTGATCTGGCGGTGATTCAGTCGCCCAGCGCTGAAGATGCCCACGAAGTCATCAAGCAATTGACCCGTGTCGCCCGACAAGGACTGATTACCCGTCGCTGAGGCTCAGCGCGCTGCGGCTTATAAATACTCGATCGCCACGATGTACACGCACTGCTCACCGGTCGGTGTCTGGACCCGGACTTCGGCGTCCAGCGCCTTGCCGATCAGGGCGCGGGCCAGCGGCGAGTCGATGCTGATCAGGCCCTGTTTCAAATCCAGCTCATCCGGCCCGACGATGCGATAACGCGATTCTTTGCCATCTTCGTCTTCGATGGTGACCCAGGCGCCGAAATAGACTTTGTTCGGATCGCTGGGTTTCTCACTGACGACCTTGAGCGCCTCCAGGCGTTTGGTGAGAAAACGCACGCGGCTGTCGATCTCGCGCAGCATCTTTTTGCCGTAGGTGTACTCAGCGTTTTCCGAACGATCGCCCTGTGCCGCGGCTTCGCTGACAGATTGCGTCACTTGCGGTCGCCGCACGTGCCAGAGTTCATGAAACTCGGCACGCATCCGCGCTTCACCTTCGGGGGTGATCAGCGCGGTGCCGGCGGTGCGGGGAGGGCGATAACGACTCATGGCGATTTCTTTGAGAGTGAGCGGCTGAGTTTATCAACCCTCACGCAGGACTGTCAGGGGGCTGGCGTTCAAGGCGCGGCGGGTGCCGAACACACCGGCGCCGCCGATCAGCACAGCACCGATCAGCGGCAGTACCAGCAACCATGGATGCGGATGCCAAGGCAGATCGAACGCATAGCGGTACAGCACCAGGCTCACGACTTCCGAACCCAGCGCGGCCAGCAAGCCGCTGACAGCGCCGAGCAAGCCGAACTCGATCCGCCGCGCCTTGACCAGCAGTTGCCGCTCCGAGCCCAGCGCCCGCAGCAGCGCACCCTGGCGAATACGCTCATCCAGGGTCGCCTGCAAGCCGGAAAACAACACGGCCATTCCCGCGGCCAACACAAACAACAGCACGTACTCCACTGCCAGGGTGACTTGGGCGAGGATGCTGCGCAACTGCGCCAGCAGCGCTTCGACTTGCAGGATGGTGACTGCCGGAAAACTGCGGGACAGGTCGACGATCTGCTGATCATGACCCGCCGCCAGATAGAAGCTGGTCAGGTAGGTCGCCGGCAGATCCTTCAAGGTGCCCGGCTGGAAGATCATGAAGAAGTTCGGCTGGAAGTTGTCCCAGTTGATCTCCCGCAGGCTGGTGACCTTCGCCTCGCGATTGACCCCGCCGACGGTAAAGACCATGTGATCACCGAGCTTGAGCTTCAGGCTTTCGGCGACCTTGCCTTCCACGGACACGCCGGGAATTTCATCCGGTGGTTGCTCGGGCCACCAGTCGCCTGCGGTTATCTTATTGCCCGCCGGCAGGTCTGCCGCCCAGGTCAGGCTCAGGTCGCGCTGGATTGCCCGATCGCCGGCCGAATCCTTGCTGACGATTTGCTGCACCGGTTCACCATTGATGCTGATCAGTCGTCCCGGCACGACCGGGTACAACGGTGCCGATTGCGCCGACACCGAGATCAGGCGATCGGTGAACGCCTGCTTGTCCGCTGGCAGGATGTTCAGGGCGAAATAGTTGGGGGCGTTTTTCGGCAGCTGGTTTTGCCAGGTGTCGAGCAGCTCGCCCCGTAGCAATGCAATCAACGCCATCGACAGCAGGATCAGGCCGAACGCCAGGGCTTGCCCGGCGGCTGCCAGTGGGTGACGGAGCAATTGGCCAAGGCCGAGGCGCCACGGCAACGAGGCCCGGGCGAGCATGCGCCGCAGGCTTTTCAACAGCAGCAATAGCAAACCCCCTAGTACCAGCGCAGCAATCACGCCGCCGCCGAGTAGGGCGAAGGTCAGTACCAGGTCCAGGCTTAAACGCCACATGATCAAGCCGAGGGCACCCAGCGCTGCGCCGTAAACCATCCAGGTGCTGGACGCAATAGGTAGCAGGTCGCGACGCAACACGCGCAACGGTGGCACCCGACCCAGCGCCGCCAACGGCGGCAAGGCAAACCCCGCCAATGCCACCAGCCCGGTGCCGATTCCGGCGATGGCCGGGAGCAGGCCGCCAGGTGGTACATCGGTCGGCAGCAAGTCATGCAGCAAGGCAAACAGCCCCAGCTGTGCCAGCCAGCCGATGACAGCGCCGCTGATGCTGGCAAGCAGGCCGAGCACAGTCAGCTGCAAACCGAACAGCACCATGGTTTCCCGGCGCGACAATCCCAGGCAACGCAACAGTGCGCTGGCGTCGAATCGGCGCATGGCGAAACGCGTCGCCGACAGCGCCACTGCCACGCCGGCCAGCAACACCGCCACCAGACTGGCCATATTCAGATAACGTTCAGCCTTGCCCAGAGCCCCACCAATCTGCCGGTTGCCATCCCGGGCATCCTGGATGCGCTGATTGGCCGCGAGGCCGGGTTTGATCAGTTGGCGATAGGTTTCCAGTGCTTCGGGTTTGCCACGCCAAAGCTCGCGGTAACTGACCCGGCTGCCGGGTTGCACCACGCCTGTGGCGGCGAGGTCGTCGAGGTTGATCAATACCCGTGGCGTCAGGCTGTAGAAGTTGCCGGCACGGTCGGGTTCGTAGGTCAGTACTCGCGCCAGCGTCAGGTTTTTCATACCGACATCGATGCTGTCGCCGATCTTCAGGTCCAGCGCGGTCAAAAGCCGCGCTTCGACCCAGGCTTCACCGGGCTTCGGACCGCCGCCGGACTCTTGCGGGGCGAAAGGGGCAGGGGCGCTTTTCAGTTCGCCGCGCAGCGGGTAGACATCATCGGCAGCCTTGATGCTGGACAGCTGGATGCCACTGTCAGTGGCGATGACGCTGGAGAACTCCACCACCTGCGCGTGTTCCAGACCCAGCTCGGTGCCGCTTTTTATCTGTTCGGGTCGCGCCGGCGAGCTGCCTTCGAGCAGCAGGTCCGCACCGAGGAATTCGGTGGCACGCAGCATCATCGCGCCGTTCAGGCGGGCGCCGAAGTAACCGATGGCAGTGCTCGCCGCCACCGCCACCACCAGGGCGAAGAACAACACGCGCAACTCGCCGGCACGGGCGTCGCGCAGCAACTGGCGGATGGCGAGACTGAAGAGGCGCAGCAGCGGCAGATGGGCCATCAAGCCTCCAGAGGGGCGACCAGCAGGCCGGCTTCAAGGCGGATCAGGCGCCGGCAGCGATGTGCCAGGCGTTCGTCGTGAGTCACCAGCACCAGGGTCGTGCCGCGCTCCTTGTTGAGTTCGAACAACAGGTCGCTGATGCGCTCGCCGGTGTGGCTGTCGAGGTTACCGGTAGGTTCATCGGCGAACAGCACGTCGGGTTCGGCGGCAAACGCCCGGGCAATCGCCACGCGCTGCTGTTCACCGCCGGAGAGCTGGCGTGGCGAATGGGTCAGGCGCTTGCCCAGGCCGACCCGTTGCAACAGCTCGGTGGCGCGGTCGCGGGCATCTTTTCGGCCATCGAGTTCCAGCGGCAGCATGACGTTTTCCAGGGCGTTGAGGCTGTCGAGCAACTGGAAGGACTGAAACACAAAACCCACATGTTCTGCGCGGATCCGCGCGCGCTGGTCTTCGTCGAGATTGCTCAAGCCTTGCCCGGCGAGGGTGACTTCACCGCTGCTCGGCAGGTCGAGGCCGGCGAGCAGCCCCAGCAGGGTGGATTTGCCGGAACCGGACGCGCCGACGATGGCCAGGCTATCGCCCTTGTTCAGTTCCAGGCTGAGTTGGTGCAGGATGGTCAGTTCACCTTCCGCGCTGGGAACCACTTTGCTAAGGTTCTTCGCGGTGAGAATGCTTGCGCCCATGGAGAATCCGATGCGTGTGTGGTTTTTGAGTGCTGGCCTGGCCTTGATGTGCATGGCCCAGAACGCAGCGGCGGGTACTGTCCTGATCGTTGGCGATAGTATCAGCGCCGGTTTCGGACTGGATACCCGGCAAGGGTGGGTGTCTTTGCTTGAGCAACGGCTTAAACGCGAAGGTTTTGACGATAAAGTGGTCAATGCATCCATCAGCGGCGACACCAGTGCCGGAGGCCAGGCGCGGCTGCCGGCGCTGCTTGCAGAGCATAAGCCGGAGCTGGTCATCCTCGAGTTGGGCGGTAATGACGGACTGCGCGGGTTGCTGCCCACGCAATTGCAACAAAATCTTGCTTCGATGATCGACAGCTCTCGCGCCAGCGGTGCCAAGGTGTTGTTGCTGGGCATGCAGTTGCCTCCCAATTATGGTGCGCGTTACACCAAGGCCTTCGCCGAGGCCTACAGCAATGTTGCCCAAGAGAAAAAAATCCCTCTGGTTCCGTTTTTCCTCGACGGCGTGGGCGGTCATCCCGACTTGATGCAGGCCGATGGCATACACCCGGCTGCCGGGGCCCAGGACAAGTTGCTGGAAAATGTCTGGCCTACGCTAAAACCGCTGTTATGACACTTTTCTAGGCGCGGGCTTTCGGCTAAGGTGGCGCCCCCGATTTGGAGCCCCCGATGCCGCGTCCCGCCTGGTCACTATTTGCCTACCAACTGATCGAGCCTGATGAACAGCTGGACCTGTTCGCCTGCCAGGAAGTGCGGGTGCATCTGGTGACTCGTCAGCTGGAGCTTGGCGGTTCGGCGGACCGGACCTTGTGCGGCAGTCTGTTGCCGGCACAGCCACGATGGTCGAGCGTCGACCGCCGGGTGTTCCAGGACCAGCGCCTGTGCTCATTGTGCCGGGCCATTCTCGAGTCGCAAAAGCGCGGTACCTCGCCGATCTGGCCGGAGCTGCGGTTCGAGCTTTGAGGCCTCAAAGGTAGCTAGCTATCGGCTCGCTCCCCGAAATTACGGATGGCGGTGTACAATCTCGTTCTTATACCTCTGTCGATCATGCGAAGGATTTTCCGGATGTTGCCGCGCTTTCCTGCCGTCACCCGCTGCCTGTCCCTTGCCGCACTTTGTGTGGCAGGCCCCGTAGCAGCATTGGAGTTACCCCTGCCACCGCCTGGTGAAGACATCATCGGCCAGGTGCAAGTGATCAAGGCCAAGTACGAAGATACCTTCGCCGACCTTGGCACCGCCTACGACCTGGGCTACTCGGAAATGGTCGCGGCCAACCCGGGCGTCGATCCGTGGTTGCCGGGTGCCGGCACGGAAATCGTGCTGCCGACCCGCTTCATCCTGCCGCCAGGCCCACGTGAAGGCATCGTCATCAACCTGGCCGAGTACCGCCTCTACTACTACCCGAAAGGCCGGAACGTGGTGTACACCTTCCCGCTGGGTATCGGTCGTGAAGGCTGGGGCTCGCCAATTGCCCACACCAGCATTATCGCCAAGACGCCGAACCCGACCTGGACGCCTCCAGCATCGATCAAGGCCGAACACGCCGCCGATGGTGATCCACTGCCCAACGTAGTGCCGGCAGGCCCGGATAACCCGCTGGGGCCGTTCAAATTCACGCTGGGCACCCCTGGCTACCTGATCCACGGTTCGAACAAGAAATTCGGCATCGGCATGCGCACCAGCCACGGTTGCTTCCGCATGTTCAACAACAACGTGCTGGAAATGGCCGGTATGGTGCCGGTAGGCACGTCGGTGCGCATCATCAACGATTCGTACAAGTTCGGCGTGAGTGGCGGCAAGGTTTACCTGGAAGCGCACACGCCACTGGACGACAAGGGCAACCCGTCGGTGGTCGACAAGCACACGGCGGTCATCAACGCGATGCTCAAGCGTGAGGACATCACCAACAACCTGCGCATGAACTGGGACGTGGTGCGTGACGTCGTCGCGGCTGAAGACGGTCTGCCGGTGGAAATCGGCGTGCCCAGCAATGCCGCCCCGATGGTGACCAGCGCGCCACTCGATCCGCTGCAATAATCCTTGAAAAGAACCCGCCGATGCTTGAAGTGCCGGCGGGTTTTTTCATGCCTGCACGAAACGGCGGGCAATAAAAAAGCCGACCCAAAAATGGGTCGGCTTGATAACAATCCCGAAGGACTATTACTTGCGGCTAGCTTTTTCCAGCATGCGCAGAGCACGCTCGTTAGCTTCGTCAGCAGTCTGTTGTGCTTTTTGAGCAGCAGCCAGAGCTTCATCAGCTTTACGGTAAGCTTCGTCTGCACGAGCTTGGGCGCGAGCTGCTGCGTCTTCAGTAGCAGTCAGACGTGCTTCGGTTTCTTTCGATGCGCTGCTGCAACCGGTAGCCAGAACTGCGGCCAGAGCCAGAGCAGAGAATTTCAGAACGTTGTTCATCGTGTTCCCCTTCAAGGACTTTCTATTAAGTGGCTGTCTCCTCCGATTGAGGAAATAGCCGGCGTACATACTACCCATTACTTGTCGTAAGTAAACTGACGTAAAGCAAGAAGCAAAAAAAATTGTAGGCGTTGATTCTTTTTCGAGCAACTTTTAACTGCATTGTTTAAAAAATATCCAGCTGGGAGGCCCGAGATGAGCGAGCCGGGGAAGAAAAGTTCCCCGCGCCCGGCGCTCTTTTTCCGGTCTTGGCTAAAGTCCGTCTAGATGGATTCGTCTACACTTTTGTTCGGATTTTGCGCGATGCCTCTCATATCTTTCTCTATGTTCTGGTGACTTTAAGAACGGGCGTTCGTCTCAAGTCTCAACATCCGGCAATGTTCAGGCTGACGCCCCCGGGGAGACCCTTGGGCGAGCCGTTCCTGCGTGACCCGGAGCAGCACCCCGCCAACAAGCATGATGACGAGCGTACCTTGAGCATTTCTGCCAATGGTGCCTACTATTTGTACGTGCTCGGTTGCGCGAGATCGGTGTAGCTCTTCTCGGTGTCCATTCAGGCACGGGGTGGCGTAGTTGTTCCTTCGCCGGAAAAACATCGGTAAGGTAGGGGTCGGAATTCAAGACCCGCGAGGAGTAGTGATGAGCGAGGCGTTGTCCATCCACCATGACCAGGCTGGTCATCAGTTCGAGACCAATGTGGACGGTCATCGTGCCTACCTGACTTATATGGATCTGGGGAAACAGACTCTGGATATCTACCGCACGTTCGTGCCCAACGCATTGCGCGGTCGTGGCATTGCCGCGGCACTGACCGAGAAGGCGCTGGAATACGCCGAGGAAATGGGCTACACAGTCATTCCATCGTGCTCCTACGTCGAGCGCTACATGGAGCGTCACCAGCGGCATGCGGCCAAGCTGAGCCAATGATCTTCAGCTAAACGAACACATAAAAAAACGCCGGGCAGTGCCCGGCGTTTTTTTGTCTGCGCTTTTATCTACATCGAGCGTCGATCAGGTGCGATCGCGTTTAGGTAGCACATCCTTGAGCTTGGCATGCATGCTGCGCAAGGTGTTCTCGGTAGCGGTCCAGTCGATGCAGGCATCGGTGATCGACACGCCGTATTGCAGGTCGGCGAGGTCTTTCGGAATGGCCTGGCAGCCCCAGTTCAAATGGCTTTCGACCATCAGGCCGATGATCGACTGGTTGCCTTCGAGAATCTGGTTGGCGACGTTCTCCATCACCAGCGGTTGCAGGGCCGGGTCCTTGTTGGAGTTGGCGTGGCTGCAATCGACCATGATGTTCGGCTTGATCTTCGCTTTGTTCAGCGCTTGTTCGCACAGGGCGACGCTGACCGAATCGTAGTTCGGCTTGCCGTTGCCACCGCGCAACACGACGTGGCCGTAGGCGTTGCCCTTGGTGGTCACGATCGACACGCCACCTTCCTGGTTGATGCCCAGAAAACGGTGCGGGCTGGAAACCGATTGCAGGGCGTTGATCGCCACGGTCAGGCCGCCGTCGGTGCCGTTCTTGAAGCCGACTGCCGAGGACAGGCCGGAAGCCATTTCACGGTGGGTCTGGGATTCGGTGGTACGCGCGCCGATGGCCGACCAGCTGATCAGGTCCTGCAGATACTGCGGGGAGATCGGGTCCAGGGCTTCAGTGGCGGTCGGCAGGCCCATTTCGGCCAGGTCCAGCAGCAACTGACGACCGATGTGCAGACCGTCCTGGATCTTGAACGAGTCGTCCAGGTAGGGGTCGTTGATCAAACCTTTCCAGCCGACGGTGGTACGTGGCTTCTCGAAATACACGCGCATCACCAGATACAGGGTATCGGAGACTTCAGCGGCGAGTACTTTCAGGCGCTCGGCGTATTCGTGGGCGGCCTTGATGTCGTGGATCGAGCAAGGCCCGATGACCACGAACAGACGATGGTCGGTGCCATCAAGAATGTTGCGAATGACTTCACGGCCCTTGGTGACGGTGCGCAGGGCGGCGTCGCTCAGGGGGATGTCACGCTTGAGCTGATCGGGGGTGATCAGCGTCTCGTTGGAGGCGACGTTTAGGTCGTTGATCGGTAAATCAGCCATCGTTTACTCGTCAGGTCACGGGTGCCGGCCGCCAGCGAACCCGCGCGGCGGAGCACAGCAAATTAAGCGCGTCGGGGACCCGAACCTTAGCGCGTTACACCGTGGCTCGACAATGGGCAAGCGCGGCTTTAGCGGGCATTCTCGAGGAATTCCCGCCTGTGAAAGAACGTTAATCCTGCATTGATTGTGCAAATGCCCGGTGGACCGTGTCGTGAGAGAACTCGTCGGCATGTTCCTGGACCCACTCCAGCGCCAGCGCCTGCACTTCCTGAAGGCCATTGTGGGCATCGTGCTGGCGGCAATAACGCTCGATCTGGCACACCTGCTCGCCCATCCGGGCACTGAACAGCGTCTGTTCGTCGAGAAAGGCAATGCCCACCAGATACCCATGCTTGCGTCGCAAGCACCAGGCCACATAGCCCAGAATGCGCAAATCGGGATTGAGGGTCGGCATGCGCACTTCAAGCGCCGTACCGTAACGCCACGCGCGGTGATAGTTGCAAGCCATGCCGCCAAGGCTGCTAGTGTGCATCTGATGCCGCGAAATACACTCGGGTGTGAATAACGTTAATTCGACGGGCACATCGTCAGGATGAGGAATAAAACGTCCCATGAACACGGACTCCATGTGTCGGCCATCTGACATTGTTTCCCCCAGTATAGTGGTCGAATTGCAGCTGACCGATTTCGACGCCGACCAACGGCTGCTGACGATGAACGGCGTTTCGCTGGTTATTTTTACCAGTGTCGGCTGCTCCAGTTGCCGTTTTGCCCGTGAGCAATTACCGACAATCGATCTGGCCGTCGATCGGCTGTGCTGGATCGATGCCGGGAACAATGGCGGGGTGGTCGAGCGTTATCAGGTCTTTCATTTGCCGGCGCTGTTTGTGGTGCGCGACGGTGAATTCTTTGGGGCATTGCATTCGCGCCTGACCGGTACCGAACTCAATCGGGCGATACGTCAGGCGTTGAGTCGAACAGCAGAGGAGTTGCCATGATGGGGGCAGTTGCCAAACCGACAGTCGGTATTATCGGGACCGGTGCAATCGGCGGTTTCTATGGAGTGATGCTGGCGCGGGCCGGCTTCGATGTGCATTTTCTGTTGCGTAGCGAGTTTTCCGCGGTGGCCGAGCGCGGGCTGCAACTTAACAGCGCCGTGCACGGCGCGCTGACGCTGAACCCGGTGCAGGCCTATGCGGCGGCTGAAGACATGCCGCCCTGTGATTGGTTGCTGGTGGGGGCGAAAACCACCAGCAACGCAGACCTGGCCCCGGCCATCCTTCAGGCCGCAGCGCCAAATGCCAAGGTACTGCTTTTGCAAAATGGCCTGGATGTCGAAGACGGCCTGCGTGAGTTGTTGCCCGATTCGCTGCATGTGCTGGGCGGGCTCTGCTATATCTGCGTCCATCGCGAGGGTCCCGGCGTCGTCACCCACCAGGCGCTCGGTGCGGTGCACGTTGGCTACCACAGTGGTCCGGCCGCCGATGGGGCGGCACGCGCCTCAATCGTCGAGGAAGGCGTCGGGCTGTTCCGTACCGCCGGCATCGACTCCCAGGCCATGGCGAACTTGCACCAGGCGCGCTGGCAAAAACTGGTCTGGAATATCCCTTACAACGGGCTGTCGGTGTTGCTGGGGTCCAGCACCACGCCGTTGATGGCCGATGCCGATAGCCGTGAGCTGATCAAGGCGCTGATGGCCGAAGTGGTCCAGGGGGCAATCGCTTGCGGTCAGGAGGTTCCGGCGGGGTACGCCGAGCATTTGTTCATGGTGACCGAGAAAATGCCCGACTACTGGCCGAGCATGTACCACGATTTTCTGCACAAGCGACCGCTGGAGCTGGACGCCATTTATGGCCGGCCTCTGGCGGCGGCAAAGGCTGCGGGATGCGAATTGCCGAGGATCGAGGCCTTGTATCGCAGTCTGGGATTTATCGATCGACGCAATCGCTGAGTCGATCAACCTGAGGGGGAAGGGCATGGCGAAGTCTATCGACGACAAACTGGTGCTGGCGATTTCGTCGAGTGCACTGTTCGACCTGAGTGAAAGCCACAAGGTCTACCTGTCGAGTGGCGTTGAAGCCTACCGGCAGTATCAGATCGAGCACGAAGACGAAATCCTCGAACCCGGGGACGCCTTTGCGTTGGTGCAGAAACTCCTCAACCTCAATGCCAGCCTCGGCCGCGCCCGGGTCGAGGTGATCCTGGTGTCGCGCAACAGCGCCGACACCGGCCTGCGGGTGTTCAACTCAATCAATCACCATGGATTGGCAATTTCCCGCGCGGCGTTCGTCGGCGGGCGCAGTCCTTATCCCTATCTCAAGGCCTTTGGCTGTGACCTGTTTCTGTCGACTCATGCCGAAGACGTGCGCAGCGCACTGGACGCCGGTTTTGCCGCGGCGACCATCCTGTCGGGAGGCGCGAGTCGTGCTGCCAGCGATGAATTGCGCATTGCTTTCGATGGCGATGCGGTGCTGTTTTCCGACGAATCCGAGCGCGTTTATCAGGCCGGTGGCCTGGAGGCGTTTCAGGCCAATGAACGTGAAGCCGCCCGCGAACCCTTGCGAGGTGGGCCGTTCAAAGGTTTTCTCGCGGCGCTGAACCTGTTGCAGCGCGAGTTCCCGGATGACGCCTGCCCGATCCGCACGGCGCTGGTGACGGCCCGTTCGGCGCCGGCCCATGAGCGGGTGATCCGCACCTTGCGCGAATGGGACATCCGGCTGGATGAATCGCTGTTCCTCGGTGGCCTGACCAAGTCGGCGTTTCTCGAAGCCTTCGCCGCCGATGTGTTTTTCGATGATCAGACCGGTCACTGCGAGTCGGCCCGGGAAGTCGTCGCTACCGGTCATGTGCCGCATGGCATAAGCAACGAGCAAAAGGTTTAAGCCCGCCGATCAACGTGTTGCGCCGGACGTCGTACTCCTCAAGGCACTGCTAAGCTGAATCAATCTCCGCCATGTTGGCAATCGAGGAGGTCATATGATTCGCTCGATGCTCTATGCCACTGACCTCGGCCTGTATGCACCTTTGGTGATGCAGCATGCCTTGGCATTGGCCCGGACATTCAATGCCGACTTGTACGTGGTGCATGCGGTGGAACCGATGGGACTGTTCGCCGAATCGGTGCTTCAGAGTTATCTCGATGAGCAGGCGCTGAACGAGTTTCACAGCCAGGGGCTGAACACGGTCATCGCCAGTATCGAGCAGCGGGTACTCGACAGTTTTCGTGAAGAGCTGGGGGACGAGGGTGAGCAGGATCTGGAGCGGATTCAGGCGGTGCGGGTGCTGCAGGGTGATCCGTCGCAGGTGATTCTCGACCAGGCGCAGAAACTCTCTGTGGATTTGCTGATCGTAGGTAGTCATAGCCATGGTGCTGGTGCGGAAACGCCGTTGGGCCGGACCGCCGCGCGCGTGTTGCAACTGTCAAAGGTGCCGGTTTACCTGGTGCCGCTGGTGCAACGTCGTCGCCAAGGGGATCGCTAGAACACGAATAGTGGGAAACTGATAAAAAGTTCTAGATTTATTCTTCAAACCATTAATATAGTTATATACCGTCGCTGATGCCCGTGGCCTCTATCTGCTTTGAGGGATTCATATGAAGCTTCAACAATTGCGCTACATCTGGGAAGTGGCGCACCACGACCTCAACGTTTCCGCTACCGCCCAAAGCCTTTACACCTCGCAACCGGGCATCAGTAAACAGATCCGCCTGCTGGAAGACGAACTGGGCGTCGAGGTCTTCGCCCGCAGCGGCAAGCACCTGACCCGCGTCACCCCGGCCGGCGAGCGCATCATTACCACCGCCGGCGAGATCTTGCGCAAGGTCGAAAGCATCAAGCAGATCGCCCAGGAATTCTCCAACGAGAAGAAAGGCACCCTGTCGATTGCCACCACCCACACCCAGGCGCGTTATGCGTTGCCGCCGGTGATCAGCAATTTCATCAAGCAGTACCCGGACGTTGCCCTGCACATGCACCAGGGGTCGCCGATGCAGATCGCCGAAATGGCCGCTGACGGCACAGTGGACTTCGCCATCGCCACCGAAGCGCTGGAGCTGTTCGGCGATCTGGTGATGATGCCGTGCTATCGCTGGAACCGCTGCGTGGTCGTCCCTCAGGGACACCCACTGACCAAACTGTCGAAGCTGACCCTAGAAGCCCTGGCCGAATATCCGATCGTGACGTATGTGTTCGGTTTCACCGGCCGTTCGAAACTCGACGAAGCCTTCAGTCACCGTGGCTTGACGCCGAAAGTGGTGTTCACCGCCGCCGACGCCGACGTGATCAAGACTTATGTTCGCCTGGGCCTGGGTGTAGGGATCGTGGCGAAAATGGCAGTCGATACCAAGCTCGACAACGACCTGGTGGTGCTTGATGCCAGCGAGCTGTTCGAATCCAGCGTGACCAAGATCGGTTTCCGTCGCGGTACCTTCCTGCGTGGCTTCATGTGCGACTTCATCGAAAAGTTCGCCCCGCACCTGACCCGCGAAGTCATGGCCAAGGCCATCCAATGCCACAACAAACAGGAACTGGAAGAGCTGTTCGACGGCGTCGAACTGCCGGTTCACTGATCAGCCCGACAGCGGCCTAGACCACCTCGGTGACAGCGAACTGTTGCCGAGCGCCCGCCACCAGAATCTCCACCTCATCGCCTTCGAACTTGCCCAGCAGGCCTTTGCCCAGCGGTGAGCGCGGGGTGATGACGGTAATGGTTTGCCCCACCAGGTCGACCTTCAGGCCCGCCGCATCCGGCGCCAGGAACAACCACTGTTCGCGGCCCTTTTCGTCTTCCAGCCCCAGCAGCGCGCCGACTTCAATGCCACGCTGCTCGTCATAAGGACGCAGGATCAGGTTTTGGCAAAGCGCCAGTGACTGCCGGATTTCTTCGACCCGTCTGGCCTGCCCGGCAGCCAGGTAGGACGCCTCCAGACCCAGCGTGTCGTACTTGTTTTCGGCAATGTTCTCTTCGTGGGTCGCGGTTTCGTAAGCGGTTTGCGCAGCGCGTTCGGCGATGTCGAGGTCAATGCGCAGCTTGTCGAGAATCAACTGGTGGATGTTTTGTTTGTTCATGATCAATCGCAGAATTGCAGGACGTTGGCGCGGCTTTTTTCGCTCGGTGCCGTCTGGTCTTGTTGCAGCCAGAACTGGCATTTTGCGTTCGACAGATTGCGGTTGCTGCTGCGCGCCTGATCGAGCCGTTGCGCCTGCTCGTTCTTGCGCAGGTTCTCTTCATACTGTTCGAACAGCGGGCTTTGTGGAGGAATGTCCGGCACCGGTTGCGTCACCACGGGAGGTTTGGCGAGCTGTTCTACCGCTGCCGCGACGGGGGCGAGTTGCTCGTTGAAAAACAACCGGGCAACGAGCCAGCAGGTCAGCGCGATGGCGAGAAAACCGAGCCACAAACCCAGGGCAATGCAGCCGGTCAATTGCAGGGCATTGAGCTGGATCGGCAACGGGCGACGAGGATTGGGACGGTAGGGCATGGCTGCCTCCTGGCGGTGGGTCGCGGGGTAGTGGCGATTGTCGCACGAAGATTAATCGTCGTCGGCTCTTCTGCACGGGGTAATTTATGCGGACAATCGCTGCCTTTGCCAACGGGAGCCTGGAATGCCTGAACTGCCTCAAATGAAAACAAACAGGCGCTGGGATATTTTTTGCACCGTGGTCGACAACTTTGGCGACATCGGCGTGACCTGGCGCCTGGCTCGGCAACTGGTTGCCGAACATGGGGTGGCGGTGCGTTTGTGGGTCGATGACCTGCGTGCCTTCGAGCGTATGTGCCCGGACATCGACATCCACATTTCGCAGCAATGGCAGCAGGGTGTCGAGGTGCGTCACTGGGCGGCCGACTGGCAGCCTGTTGAAGCCGCGGATGTGGTGGTCGCCGCGTTCGCCTGCCAATTGCCGAGCGCCTACATGGAGGCCATGGCCGAGCGGGAAAAAACACCGCTGTGGATGAATCTCGACTACCTGAGCGCCGAGGACTGGGTGGTCGGCTGCCACGGCTTGCCCTCGGTGAAGTACAAGCACGTACAGAAATTCTTCTTCTTTCCGGGGTTTCAGAAAGGCACGGGTGGCTTGTTGCGTGAAAGCGGACTGCTGGAACGACGTCGGACGTTTCAGCAAAGTCCGGAAATGCAGCGCGAGTTCCTGCAAGGTCTGGGGATAAGTCCTGCTCCGGGTGCGCAACTGATCTCGCTGTTTGCCTACGAAAACGCCGGGCTGGCCAGTTGGCTGGATGCGTTGGCGGGCGATTCGACAGCCACTCATCTGCTGGTGCCGGAAGGGCGGATTCTCGGTGATGTCGAGCGTTGGCTCGGCGTAGATGGGCTGAAGGCGGGTGCGTTACACCTACGCGATGCCTTGACCGTGCAGGTATTGCCGTTCGTCCGACAGGACCAGTACGACCAGTTGTTATGGAGCTGTGATTTCAATGCCGTGCGCGGCGAGGACTCGTTTGTTCGTGCCCAGTGGGCCGGCCGGCCGTTGCTTTGGCACATCTATCAGCAGGAGGAAGACGTCCACCTCGACAAGCTTGAAGCCTTCCTGACGCTCTATGTGAAAGACCTTTCGGCGCCTGCACGCGAGGCGATCAGCGGTCTCTGGCGGGCGTGGAACGCTGGTGAGAAAATGACCGACCACTGGCAATCGACCCGCAAACACTGGCCGGAGCTGCAAAAGCACGCCGAGACGTGGTGTCTGGAACAGGCCTCACAAGCCGATCTCGCCGCAGCGCTGGTACAGTTTTATGTAAATTGGATATGATACGCGGCCTAGATTTTTGTAAATCCCATCCAAATTCGGATATTCGCAATGAAAACTGGTAAAGAACTCAAACCCGGTACCGTGATCCGTATCGACAACGATCCTTGGCTGGTTCAGAAAGCTGAATTCACCAAGTCCGGTCGTAACAGCGCGATCATGAAGACCAAGCTGAAGAACCTGCTGACCGGCTACAAGACCGAAACCGTTTACGGTGCGGACGACAAGCTGGATGATGTGATCCTGGACCGCAAAGAAGCGACCCTGTCCTTCATCAGCGGCGACTCCTACACGTTCATGGACACCACCGACTACACCATGTACGAGCTGAACGCCGAAGACATCGAAAGCGTTCTGCCGTTCATCGAAGAAGGCATGACCGACGTTTGCGAAGCCGTGTTCTTCGAAGGTCGCCTGGTTTCCGTAGAGCTGCCGACTACCATCGTGCGTCAGGTTGACTACACCGAAGGTTCCGCTCGCGGCGACACTTCCGGCAAGGTAATGAAGCCTGCCAAACTGAAGAACGGTACCGAACTGTCGGTTGCTGACTTCATCAATATCGGCGACATGATCGAGATTGATACCCGCGAAGGCGGTTCCTACAAAGGCCGTGCCAAATAAGCACTGCTTGAGGAATGAAAAAGCCCGACCATTGAGTCGGGCTTTTTTGTGCCTGTCTGAATCTACGATGAACCCTTGTGGGAGCGAGCCTGCTCGCGAAGTGGCGTGTCAGGCAATGATGATGTGTTTGGCAAACCGCTTTCGTCGGAACGCCGCCCGGAGCCGGCTCGCTCCCACATGGGGTACTGCGTTACTTCTTCAGGTGCTGCTTGAGCTCTTCGGACGCCTGCAACATCGCCGAACGCACCGCCGGCACCTGGCTCACCACGTTGAGCAAGCCGTAGTCGTGGATCATGCCGTTGTAGCGAACCGAGGTCACCGGCACACCGGCTTCGTCGAGTTTGCGGGCGTAGGCTTCACCTTCATCGCGCAATACGTCAGCGCCGGCTGTCTGCACCAACGCCGGTGGCAAGCCCTTGAGTTGCGCAGGGGTTGCCCGCAATGGCGAGGCGTAGATCTCGTTACGCTGCTTGGCGTCGGTGGTGTAGTTGTCCCAGAACCACTTCATCATGTTGCGGGTAAGGAAGTGCCCCTCGGCATACTGGTTATAGGAACCGGTGTCGAAGTTGGCATCGGTCACCGGCCACAGCAACACCTGAAACTTGATGGCCGGTGTGCCTTTGTCTTTGGCCATCAGCGCGACCACAGCCGCCATGTTGCCGCCAACGCTGTTGCCGGCCACCGCCAGGCGCTTGCCATCGACGTTGATCTCTTTACCGTGCTCGGCCACCCATTTGGTCGCGGCGTAAGCCTGGTTGATTGCCACCGGGTAATGCGCTTCCGGCGATGGCGTGTAGTTGACGAAAACCGCCGCCGCACCCGAACCCACCACCAGGTCACGAACCAGCCGCTCGTGGGTCGGGAAGTCTCCCAGTACCCAGCCGCCACCGTGAAAGAACATGAACACCGGCAGCTCGCCTTTGACCCCAGCCGGCCGGACGATGGTCAGGCTCAGCGGTTGGCCGTCGACCTGGATGGTCTTCTCGCTGACATCGGCTTTCGGCAGTGTCAGTTTCACCCCGGATTGCGCACCCACCAGCACGGCGCGGGCCTCCTTGGGCGTCATCTGTTCCATCGGTTTGCCGGTGCCGGCGTTCAGCACATCGAGAAACGCCTGGGTGTTGTGTTCAACGTCGCCGGCAAATGCGCTGTGGACGGACAGGGCGAGGAGGGTACCGGTCAAGACTTTGCTGAAAGTGTTCATGTTCATTTCCTGTTCGGGCCTGAGTCGATAACTGAGGTTAGATGGTTACGTGCAGACGTACTTCGACGTTGCCACGGGTGGCGTTGGAGTACGGGCAGACCTGGTGGGCTGCATCGACCAATGTTTGCGCATCGGCTTGTTCAAGACCCGGCAGGCTGATGTGCAGGTCGATGTCCAGACCGAAGCCGCCAGGGATCTGGCCAATGCCGACATGGGCAGTGATCGAGGCGTCGTCCGGGATTTTGCGTTTGGTCTGGCTGGCGACGAACTTCAGTGCACCGATGAAGCAGGCGGAATAGCCGGCTGCAAACAATTGCTCAGGGTTGGTCGCCGCGCCGCCAGCACCGCCGAGTTCTTTCGGGGTGGCGAGTTTGACGTCGAGAATGCTGTCACTGGAAATCGCACGACCGTCACGGCCACCGGTGGAAGTTGCGATTGCGGTGTAGAGAGTTTGCATGGTGAAAGCCTCGTTCGGGATTTGATTGTTTCGCGCTAAATGTTTGCGCGCTAAGTAAGTGCGAGATAAATGTATCGCGCAAATAATTAGCGCGCAAGATAATTTTTTGAAAAAATGAATTCAACCAACGCCACGATGCACAGACGTCGGCTGGAAGTATTGATTTAGAGCTGTTGGAGGGGGTTAACTAATTTTTTTTTGGGGGGGGCGAAGTTTGAGCCTCAGACACAATCCCTGTGGGAGCGGCGGTGCGACGATCCCACAGGGATGGAAGGTGTTCTTTAGTTCAGGCTGTCTTGCAAATGCCGCCGCAGCTCTTGCAGTTCCGCTTGCAGTTTTTGCAGCCGCTCCAGGGTCATGCCGCTGGCGCCGAGGATGCATTGGGGAATGCCCCGCGCCTTGTCGCGCAGGGCGCGGCCTTGTTCGGTGAGCTCGACGATCACCACGCGCTCGTCTTCACGGCTGCGGGTGCGACTCAGCACACCTTCGGCTTCCAGGCGTTTGAGCAGCGGGGTGAGCGAGCCGGGGTCGGTCAACAGGCGAGTGCTGATTTCGCCTACGGTAAGGCCGTCCTGCTCCCACAGCACCATCATCGCCAGGTACTGTGGATAAGTCAGCCCCAAGGCCTGCAACAAGGGCTTATAGACTTTGGTCATCATCAGCGACGTGGAATGCAGGGCGAAGCAGGCCTGGTTATCCAGAAGCAGGTCGTCGCAGTTGTCCGGGGTGTTGCGCTCGGTGGTCATTTCGAAGCCTTGATCAATGATCGTCATGAATCTAGCGGGCAAATCTTTAATGCACCAGACAATTCTAGACTAGTGGTGGTCCAGGTGCGTTTGCAGCACCAGATCCCACGGCGGGATCGGGCTGAAACGGGTTTTCAGGTATTCCAGCAGCAGTCGACTGCGGGAATTGGGTTGCTGCTCCAGCCGCAGGGCATAGATCCCGGCGCTTTCCGGTTTGGGTAAGCCGCGTTCGCAGAACAGCGGCAACAGTTCGCCGCGCAACAGGTACTCACTGGCCAGCCACGTCGGTAAGTGCGCGATACCCAGGCCGGCCAGCGCGCCGCAGACCAGTGCTTCGGCATTGTTGGCGCTCATGCGCACGCGCGACGGGCGATGCAGTTGCATCTGACCATCGCGCTCGAAGCGCCAGGCGAAGGGCGGGGCAAGTCCATCCCAGTCCAGGCCGTCGTGCTCGCTCAACTGCGCCGGATCACTTGGCACGCCGCGGCGCTGCAAATAGTCGGGGCTGGCGCAGGCAATGCGCACCATGCTCGCCAGCGGCGTCGCCACCAATCGGGTATCGGCCAACAACCCGGCGCGTAGCACCAGATCCACCTTGCCCAGATTCAAGCCCTGCATGTCGACAAAGCTGTCGATCAAGTGCAGTTGCACATCCAGGCCTGGGTAGAGCATCAGAAAATCGGCAATCACCGGCGCCAGATGCCGTCGACCGAAGGCAGCCGGCGCATCCACCCGAATCAAGCCTTCCGGTGCGCTGCTGAGGGACACGGCCTCGGCCCTGGCCAGGCGCAACTCGGCAACGATCCGTCGCGCGCGCTCGGCAAACGCCAGGCCCGCCGGCGTCGCGCGAACGGCATGGGTGCTGCGAATGAACAGCTGGCTGCCGACGGCACTTTCCAGGCTGTCGATACGCCGGGCCACTGCCGAAGGGGTCAGAGGGTGGCGACGTGAGGCGGCGGAAAAACTGCCGGTTTCCAGCACGTCGAGAAAGAGACCCAATTGGTCGGTCAGTTGATTGGGATTCATGGTGTGCTCAATGCTTGTGCGAAGTTGGCATAGCCATTGTGCGTTGCTGTGCGTTTCCCCGCCAGCAGCATCTGCGTAGGATGAAACGCCTGACGTGATGGGGAAAAGGCTGTGATTGAGTTCTTGATGTACCTGGTCTTCGGCGCTGCTTTGGGAACCCTTGGCGGTATCTTCGGCATCGGCGGTGGATTGATCGCCATTCCGCTGCTGGGGGTGTTGTGTGGACTCGATCAGCAGATCGCCCAGGGCACGGCGCTGGTGATGGTGGTGCCTAACGTGATGCTGGCGCTGTGGCGTTATCACCAGCGCAACCGTATCGAATTGCGTCACGCGCTGCCGCTGGCTTCGATGGGTTTCTGTTTTGCCTGGATCGGTTCGATCTGGGCGGTGGGCATTGACGCGCAAACCATGCGTCTGGGGTTCGTCGCGTTCCTGATCGCGCTTTCGGTTTACAACCTGGCGCGCATGTTCCTGGCCAGTACTCATGCTTCTGCGCAGATGAACCATTCATGGCCATGGCTGGGGGTACTCGGCGCGGCATCCGGCACCATGGGCGGTTTGTTTGGGGTGGGTGGAGCCGTGGTGGCGACGCCGGTGTTGACCAGCCTGTTTGGCACCACCCAAGTGGTTGCCCAAGGCCTGTCGCTGGCGCTGGCACTGCCGAGTACCGGCGTCACGCTGGTCACCTATGCGGTGCATCATCAGGTGGCCTGGACGATCGGCCTGCCCCTGGCGGTCGGCGGCCTGATGAGCATCAGTTGGGGGGTGAAGATCGCCCACGCCATGCCGGAGCGTGTGCTGCGCGCACTGTTCTGCGGTTTTCTGGTGTTCTGCGCGGTGATGCTCGCCTTTAAAGTTTGAAGCCTTCGACGATGTGTTCGGCCAGGCATTCAGTGATCGGCGACGGATTGTGCAGGTTGCGCACCAGCATGATGCTGGCCTCGGGCAATACGGGCAGGTCTTCGGCTTCACCGAGGATACGCATGTCCGGGGTGACCAGGCTTTCCAGTTGCGCAGTCACCGCCAGGCCGGCGCTGACCACAGCCAAGATCGCTGACAGGCTGTCACTGTTGTAGGCCACGCGGTAATCGCGGCCCATGGCGTCCAAGGCATTGCAGGCCCACAAGCGGCAGAAGCAATCGCTGTTGAACATCGCCAACGGCAGCGGCGTTTGTTCGTGGGCGCTGAAGCATTGCGCCTCGGCCCAGACAAATCGCTCCTTGCGCAATAGCTGACCGATTTCACTGCCTGGCTCACGGGTGACGATGGTTAGGTCTAGATCCTGGCGCAATAGCAATTGTTTTGATGATTCGCAGTGCACCTCGATCTGGATCAGCGGATAGGTCTGGGCAAACCGCCGCAGAATCCCCGGCAAAAACCGCATCACGTAGTCGTCCGGCGTGCCGATGCGCACCATGCCGACCATGTGCGGCTCACGCAGGGTATTGAACACTTCGCTGTGCAGCTTGAGGATGCGCCGGGCATATCCGAGCAACACCTGGCCTTCCGCCGTCAGCCGCACTTGCCGGCCGTCGCGCTGGAACAGTTGCCGCTGCAGCACATCTTCTTCCAGCCGTTTCATCTGCATGCTCACGGCAGACTGGGTGCGATTGACCAGTTCCCCGGCGCGGGTAAATCCACCCTGGTCGGCGATGGCGACGAAGGTGCGCAGCACTTCGGTGTCGATACTCGGGTAGGCGGACATTCATCAATCTCCGAGATATGTGACATCAGAAACATTCGTTGGATTGATCTTAGCTCCGGCGAGAAACTTGAGCCATCCAAACGGAGGGCAACAAGATGAAAGGTCAAAAAGGCTTCGTCGATGCAGAAAAACACTCCATCCACCTGATATCCGATTTGCTGCACAAATTTAACCGCTGGTACGAACTGCACCGTGAACGTGAAATGTTGGCGGGCATGAGTGATGAAGCGTTGAAAGACATCGGGCTCAGTCGTGCGGATGTCGAGCACGAGACCATCCGGCCGTTCTGGGATGACCCGATGCACAAATGAGCAATACACAACTACACAAACCGACTTTCGGTGAGGTAGGTTGCGAGCAGACAAGGAGATGCTCATGCCCGCAACACAGTCCTTTTCCCTCAAACAGGCTCGGCGTCTGGCGCTGGCTGCCCAAGGATTCAACGGGCGCCAGCCGCCGGCGACGATCAAACCGGTTCAGCTCAACCGTTTGATCGAGCGGCTGGGCATTCTGCAGATCGATTCCGTCAATGCCGTGGTGCGTTCGCACTACCTTCCGCTTTTTTCCCGTTTCGGTAATTACTCTTCCGACTTGCTGGATCAGGCTGCCTGGAGTCAGGGCCGGCGTCGCACCTTGTTTGAATATTGGGGGCATGAAGCCTCTCTGCTGCCCTTGTCGATGTACCCCTTGATGCGCTGGCGCATGCAGCGAGCGATGCGGGGCGAAGATATCTATCAACAACTGGCGCGGTTCGGTCGTGAGCAGCAGGACACGATTCGACGGGTGCTGTCCTGCGTTCAGGAGCAGGGTGCGTTGGGCGCGGGCAGCCTGTCGACTCGCCAGGAGCGGGCAGGGCCCTGGTGGGACTGGAGCGCGGAAAAGCATGCGCTGGAATGGTTGTTCGCCGCAGGAGAAGTGACCGTCGCCGGCCGGCGCGGGTTCGAGCGGCTTTATGACTTGCCTGAGAGGGTGATCCCCTCGGCCATTCTGGCGCAACCCTGGCTCAGCGAGTCCGAGGCGCAGCGTGGTTTGTTGCTGCATGCCGCGACAGCCTTGGGTGTGGGCACGGAGAAAGACTTGCGCGACTACTTCCGTTTGAATCCCGCTGACAGTCGTCCTCGACTTGAAGAATTGGTCGAGGCGGGCGATTTGCTCGTCTGCCAGGTTCAGGGCTGGCGGCAGCCGGCTTATTGCCTGCCCGAGCCCAAGGTGCCGCGCAAGGTCGAGGCCAGCGCGTTGTTGTCACCTTTTGATTCGCTGATCTGGGAGCGTAGCCGCACCGAGCGTCTGTTTGGTTTTCGCTATCGACTGGAGATTTACACGCCGGCGGACAAGCGGGTCTATGGCTATTACGTGTTGCCGTTTTTACACAAGGAAAGGATTGCCGCGCGGCTGGATCTTCGCGCCGAACGGGCGACGGGGCGCCTGGCGGTGCATGCGGTGCACGAGGAAGAGCCGGGGCTGGATGATGAAGGGATGCTGGCGCTGGCGGTCAATCTGCGGCAGATGGCGGATTGGTTGGGGTTGGAGCGGGTTCAGTTGAATTGCCCGCGGGCGAGTGCGGGGCGGTTGCGAGTGGCGTTGGCTCAGATCAGCGGTGAATGAACTGGCCTCTTCGCGGGCAAGCCCGCTCCCACAGGGATTGCGTCGTTCGCATGATTTGTATCCGACGCGGTCATTGTGGGAGCGGGCTTGCCCGCGAAGGCGTCCGCTCAGGCCCTTAAAAACTAGCGCCGGACTTGTTTCAGGGTTTCGGCAATCAAAAACGCCAGCTCCAGCGACTGATCGGCATTCATTCGCGGGTCGCAATGGGTGTGGTAACGATCCGACAAACCGTCTTCGGTAATCGGCCGCGCCCCGCCAATGCACTCGGTGACGTTCTGTCCGGTCATTTCGATATGAATGCCGCCGGCATAACTGCCTTCAGCTTCGTGCACCTGGAAGAACTGCTTTACTTCGCCAAGGATCTGCGCGAAGTCGCGGGTCTTGTAGCCACTGCTGGCCTTGATGGTGTTGCCGTGCATCGGGTCCGAACTCCACAGCACTTTCTTTCCTTCACGCTGCACGGCACGGATCAGCTGCGGCAAATGATCGCCGACCTTGTTCGCGCCCATTCGCGCAATCAGGTTCAGACGGCCGGGATCGTTGTCCGGATTGAGCACGTCGATCAGGCGGATCAGTTCTTCAGGGTTCATGCTCGGACCGACCTTGACCCCGATCGGATTGTTCACCCCGCGCAGGAATTCGACGTGGGCGCCGTCGAGCTGACGGGTGCGGTCGCCGATCCACAGCATATGGGCCGAGCAGTCGTAGTAATCGTTGGTCAGGCTGTCGCGACGTACGAAGGCTTCTTCGTAGTTCAGCAGCAGCGCTTCGTGGGCGGTGAAGAAACTGGTCTCGCGCAGTTGCGGTGAACTGTCCATGCCGCAGGCGCGCATGAACGCCAGGGTCTCATCGATGCGGTCAGCCAGGTGGCTGTACTTTTCCGCCAGGGCCGAGTTGGCGATGAAGTCCAGATTCCACTTGTGCACCTGGTGCAGGTCGGCAAACCCGCCTTGGGCGAAAGCGCGCAACAGGTTCAGGGTGGCGGTGGACTGGTGATAGGACTGCAGCAGGCGCTCCGGGTCCGGCACACGGCTTTTTTCGTCGAAACCGATGCCATTGACGATATCACCGCGGTAGGCCGGCAGGGTCACGCCGTCGATGGTTTCGTCATTGGCCGAGCGCGGTTTGGCGAACTGCCCGGCCATGCGCCCGACCTTGACCACCGGGCAACCGGCCGCAAAGGTCATGACAATCGCCATTTGCAGCAGTACTTTGAAGGTGTCGCGGATTTTCGCGGCGGAGAACTCGGCGAAACTTTCGGCGCAGTCGCCGCCCTGCAACAGAAACGCGCGGCCCTGGGTCACTTCGGCAAACTGACGGCGCAATTCCCGGGCCTCACCGGCAAACACCAGCGGCGGGTAGCTGGCCAGGGTTTGCTCGACGTGCTGCAAATGCGCCGCGTCGGGGTATTGGGGTTGTTGCTGGATCGGCAGGGCGCGCCAGCTGTCAGGGCTCCAGGGTTGGCTCATCACAGTCTCTAATGTTTTACGCTCGGACAACCATGTTATCAGCAAATTAGTGCGTGACCTGTTCCCGTCGCTTCAAGGACAATCGTGCCTTTGCCGCACCCTGTTCGCGGTGTTATTGCGTTGCCGGCCACGGTGACGATCGGGAGACGAAATGACTGAGGAGCGCGTCGAGCATTTGCTCGCCGAGGTGCAGGACGAATTTGGCGTGATTCGCGTGCTGGAAGTGGCCGATTACCGGTTTCTCGAATTCGGCGATGCCATCGAGCAAAGCTGCGTGTTCACCGCCGACCCGAGTTGGCTCGAATACGATTACACCCGGGCGATGCTGATTGGTGCGCTGTGTCACGAGCTGCCGGAAACCGCGCTGTTTCTCGGGCTTGGCGCCGGTACGCTGACCCAGGCCTGCCTCAAGTTCCTGCCGCTGGAAGATGTCGAAGCCATCGAATTGCGCCCCGATGTGCCGCGCCTGGCCATCGAATACCTGGGACTGGATGACGATCCGCGCCTGTACATCCGCGTGGGCGATGCGCTGGAACTGCTCGACACCGCCGAGCCTGCGGATCTGATTTTTGTCGATCTTTACACCGACGTCGGCCCCGGTGTCGGGCACCTGGCCTGGACCTTCCTGGAGAACTGCCAGAAACGCCTGAATCCGGGTGGCTGGCTGGTGATCAATCAATGGGCCACCGATGATGGCAAGCCATTGGGCGCCGCATTGCTGCGCGGTCTCTACCATCGCCACTACTGGGAATTGCCAGTGAAGGAAGGCAACGTGATCCTGATCGTACCTTCTGAGCTGGATCAGGTGCTGGATATGGAAGGGTTGGCCGCTCGGGCCGAAGCCCTGGCGCCGCGGTTGGGGTATTCGTTGCAGTCGTTGATCAAGGCGATTCGACCGGCGACATAAGCCGGTGCCTGTGAGGACCTCTTCGCTAGCAGGCTCGCTTCCACATTTGTCCGTGATCCAATGTGGGAGCGAATCTGCTCGCGAAAGCTTTCTAACGACCAATACCGAATTAAAGCCCTTTGAACACCCCGGGCCGCCGCTCCACCAACGACCGCACACCCTCCCGCGCGTCCTCAGTACTCAGCAACTTCTTCACCAGCGCCGGCAACCCCTGTGCCGCGGCGGTTTCCCCTTCATAACGCGCCTGTCGGGCAGACATCAGCGTCGCCTGCACCGCCAGTGGCGCCTGCCGGGCAATTCGCTCGGCCAACTCGAGCGCCCGTGGCAGCAAATCCTCACTGGCCATGACCTCCTGCACCAGCCCCAGATGCAAGGCATCGTGGGCATCGAACTCGTCGCCGGTCAGCATCCAGCGCATGGCATTCCCCCAACCGGCCACTTGATGCAGACGCAGCGTGGCACCGCCGAAGGGAAAAATGCCGCGCTGCACTTCCATTTGCGCGAAGCGGGTGTTGCTGGCGCACAGGTTGATATCGGCCGCCAGCATCAACTCGATGCCGATGGTCAGGCAGTAACCCTGGGCGGCGACGATCACCGGTTTGTTGACCCTGGGGCCAGCGAATACGCCCCATGGATCGCAGCCACCGGGCGGTGCCTGCCAGCCTTCGGTCAGTGCTGCGCTGGCGCTCACCAGATCCAGCCCGGCAGTGAAATGCTCGCCATGACCAAACACCACCGCCACACGTGCCTCGCTGTCGGCTTCGAACTCACCGTAGGCCAGGCTCAGTTCGTTGAGCAGGTCGAGGTCGAAGGCGTTGCGTTTGGCGACCCGATCCAGGCCGATCAACAGAACATGACCGCGCTTTTCACGGCTCACACGGCTGGTGTCGAGCTCTTTCATGGGGCATTTCCTCGGGCGCAAAGGGGAGTCGGACCGACGGTCCGTGCGTTCAGGGTGAACCGTTTTAGCGCTATAGCCCGCAGGGCCGGGCCTTTGAAAAATAGACGCTCGCACGATTATCCGCAAAGCCTGTGACAGAACGCCGTACGCGGGTTTTATGCGTTAAAAAAAGGCTCCCTTTTTCGGCAAATTCCGGTATAGTGCGCGCCGGCCTTTAGCCGGGCCGCGTTTAGGTAGAGCAATTCCCCGAAGTCAGCTTCGGCTGCACGTCCGTACTGCGGACTCTTCCTTGACGATTCTTTTCATTCATTCGTTTTCGCAAATCCCCGCCGACAAAGCTGCCAGGGCGACTCTTGAGTCTCAACACGGCATGCGCAGCTTTGGAGCATGGGTCTTTGCGGATGCACTTAGAGGCAGACCCATGACCCAGGAAATCGGCGGCTTCGCCGCTCTTGAACTTCATCCCAATATTGTCGCTGCAGTAGTCGCTACCGGCTATGAAGAGCCTTCGGCCATTCAGCAGCAGTCGATCCCGATCATTCTCGCCGGTCACGATATGATTGGTCAGGCGCAAACCGGTACCGGTAAAACCGCTGCCTTTGCCCTGCCTATCCTGCACCGCATTGATCCGTCCAAGCGCGAGCCGCAAGCTCTGATCCTGGCCCCAACTCGTGAGTTGGCGCTGCAAGTTGCAACTGCTTTCGAAACCTACGCCAAACAAATGCCGGGCGTAACTGTTGTGGCTGTCTACGGCGGCGCGCCGATGGGCCCACAACTGAAAGCAATCCGTAATGGCGCACAGATCGTTGTCGCCACTCCGGGCCGTCTGTGCGACCACCTGCGTCGCGACGAAAAAGTTCTGGCGACCGTGAACCACCTGGTTCTCGACGAAGCAGACGAAATGCTGAAACTGGGCTTCATGGACGACCTGGAAGTCATCTTCAAGGCCATGCCTGAAACCCGTCAGACCGTATTGTTCTCGGCTACCTTGCCGCAGTCGATCCGTGCCATCGCCGAGCGCCACCTGCGCGATCCGAAGCACGTGAAGATCCAGAGCAAGACCCAGACCGTTACCGCGATCGAACAGGCTCACCTGTTGGTTCACGCTGACCAGAAGACGTCTGCCGTTCTCAGCTTGCTGGAAGTGGAAGATTTCGACGCGCTGATCATGTTCGTGCGTACCAAGCAAGCGACCCTGGACCTGGCCAGCGCCCTGGAAGCCAAAGGCTACAAAGCCGCTGCGCTGAACGGTGACATTGCCCAGAACCAGCGTGAGCGCGTGATCGACTCCCTCAAGGATGGCCGTCTGGACATCGTTGTGGCGACCGACGTTGCTGCTCGTGGTCTGGACGTACCGCGCATCACTCACGTGTTCAACGTTGATATGCCATACGACCCGGAATCCTATGTTCACCGTATCGGCCGTACCGGCCGTGCCGGTCGCGAAGGTCGTGCACTGCTGCTGGTGACTCCACGCGAGCGCCGCATGCTGCAAGTGATCGAGCGTGTAACCGGTCAGAAGGTTGCTGAAGTTCGTCTGCCGGACGCTCAAGCCGTTCTGGATGCACGCATCAAGAAACTGACCAACAGCCTGTCGCCGCTGGTGGCTGACGCCGAATCGACTCACGGTGATCTGCTCGATCGCCTGACCGCCGATATCGGTTGCAGCCCGCGTGCCCTGGCCGCAGCCCTGCTGCGCAAGGCTACCAACGGTCAAGCGCTGAACCTGGCCGCTATCGAGAAAGAGCGTCCACTGGTGCCGAACAACGCACCGCGTGGCGATCGTCCAGAGCGTTCCGGTGACCGTCCTGAGCGTGGCGACCGCGAGCGTCGTGCTCCGATGCCGCTGGCCGAAGGTCGTGCCCGTTGCCGTACCGCGCTGGGCGCGCGTGACGGTATCGCCGCCAAGAACCTGCTGGGCGCCATCCTCAATGAAGGTGGTCTGGCTCGTGAGGCTATCGGTCGCATCCAGGTGCGTGACAGTTTCAGCCTCGTCGAGCTGCCGGAGGATGGTCTGGAGCGTCTGCTGACCAAACTGAAGGACACTCGCGTTGCCGGTAAGCAGTTGAAGCTGCGTCGCTATCGCGAAGATTGATCCGCTTTCGGGCTGATTGATCGAACATGAAAAATCCCCGACTGGTTCGGGGATTTTTTTTGCCTCTCAATCGGCGGTGTGCCCTTCGCGAGCAGGGGATTTGTGAGTGACACGCATCCATTGTGGGAGCGAGCCTGCTCGCGAAGGACGCGACTCGATTTCCGCTCAGCCGAAGCGGTAAATATCCATTCCCAGTGCACCCATGGTGAAGCCTTTGTGGGCAACGCTGAAATCTCCCCCGGCGCTGCGGGCAAAGTACAGTGGCAGCAGATGCTCATCGCTGGGATGGTTGCGCACGGCGTTGGGTGCCTGTTGACGATAATCATGCAAAGCCGCTTCGTCATTGGCCTCAAGTTTCTCGATCATCCAGTCGCGAAATACCTGCGCCCAGGGTTCGACATTCTCGGGGCCGGCATGCCAGTCCAGTTCCCGCAGGTTGTGGGTAATGCTGCCGGAGCCGATCAACAGCACGCCATGTTCGCGCAGGCTGGCCAGGGCATGGCCGACGCGGGTTTGCAGGGCAGGCCCGCCACGGGAGGGCAGGGAGACCTGGACAATCGGAATATCGGCCTGCGGATACATCAATGACAAGGGCACCCAAACGCCATGGTCGAACGGCCGCTGTCTGTCGATGTGCGCGGGAAGCTCGGCTGCGTTCAACAGTTCGACAACCTCCGCCGCCAGCCGGGGATCGCCGGGGGCCGGGTATTGCACTTCGAACAGCGCCCTCGGGAAACCACCGAAGTCGTGCCAGGTTTCAGGCCGGGGGTTGGCGCTGACCAGGAGTTCATGACTTTCCCAATGCGCAGAAACAATCACAATGGCTTTGGGCTTGGGCATGTCCGCCGCCAGGCGAGCGAGGGCGGGTCCGCTGGCGCCAGGTTCCAGGGCAAGCATGGGAGAGCCATGGGATATGTAGAGGCTGGGGAACATGAATGAGCTCCTGAGAGTTAAGATGGCCCCATCTTCAGTCAGATCATTGATCTAAATCTAATATAAGTTTTAGGGTGTTTTGATCGAATTTTTGGGGTTATTTATGCAGCCGGAGTTTTGGCACAAGAAGTGGGCGTCGAATCAGATCGGCTTTCACCTGCCGCAGGTAAACCCTTATCTGCAACGGTTCTGGCCACAGCTGGACCTGGAAGACAGTGCGCGGGTGCTGGTGCCGTTGTGCGGTAAGAGCCTGGATCTGTTATGGCTGGCGCACTGCGGGCATGAGGTGCTGGGTGTCGAGTTGTCGGAAAAGGCCGTTGAGGATTTCTTCAGTGAGCATCAACTGGATCCGGCTGTCAGTGAGCAAGGACCTTTCAATGTCTATCGGGCCGGTTCCATCGAGCTGTGGTGTGGGGATTTTTTTGCGTTGACGCCTGGCGATGTCGCTGATTGCTCCGCGCTTTATGATCGCGCTGCGTTGATTGCGTTGCCACCGGCGATGCGTGAGGAATATGCGGTGCATTTGAATCGGATTCTGCCCAAGGGTTCTCAGGGGCTGTTGATTACGCTGGACTACGATCAGGATCAAATGTCCGGCCCGCCGTTCGCCGTGCTTGATGATGAAGTACAGCGGTTGTTCGGGGCTTCGTGGGCATTGAAAGTTCTGGAGGATCAGGATGTGCTGAGCGAGAGCGGGAAGTTTCTGGAGGCCGGTGTCACGCGGCTTGAAGAGCGGGTTTATAGGGTTTCCAGCCGGTAGTTTTTGTTGATTATTCCGGCCCCTTCGCGAGCAGGCCAGAGTGATCACCCCGACAATCAACAGACAAAAAAAGGCCCGCATCTCTGCGGGCCTTCTTGTTTACCTCGGTATTACTCAGCCCCGACGACGGGCCAGCGCGTCAATACGCTCTTCCAGCGGCGGGTGGCTCATGAACATGCGGGCGAAGCCCTGTTTGAGGCCACCGTTGATGCCGAAGGCATTCAGGGTGTCAGGCATGTGCACAGGCAGACCTTGTTCCGCACGCAGGCGTTGCAGGGCGCCGATCATCGCGGCGGTACCGGCCAGGTTTGCACCGGCTTCGTCGGCACGGAATTCCCGTTTGCGCGAGAACCACATCACGATGGCGCTGGCCAGGATGCCCAGGACCAATTCTGCGAAGATGGTCGCCACGTAGTAGGCGATACCCTGGCCTTCTTCGTTCTTGAAGATGACCTTGTCGACAAAGTTGCCGATGATCCGTGCGAAGAACATCACGAAGGTGTTCACCACGCCCTGGATCAACGCCAGGGTCACCATGTCGCCATTGGCCACGTGACCGATTTCGTGGGCCAGAACGGCTTTCACTTCATCCGGCGAGAAACGCTCGAGCAAGCCCTGGCTGACCGCGACCAGTGCGTCGTTCTTGTTCCAGCCGGTGGCGAAGGCGTTCGCCTCGTAGGCCGGGAAAATCCCGACTTCGGGCATCTTGATCCCGGCTTCACGGGACAGTTGCTCGACGGTTTGCAGCAGCCATTGCTCGTGACGAGTACGTGGCTGGGTAATGATCTGGGTGCTGGTACTCATCTTCGCCATCCACTTGGAGATGAACAGCGAGAACAGGGAACCGGCGAAACCAAAGACCGCACAGAAAATCAGCAGCTGATTGAGGTTGAGATCAACCCCGTTGGCCGCCATGAACCCGTTGAAGCCGAAAAGGCTCAGGGTGATGCTGGCAATCAGCACGACCGCCAGGTTAGTGGCCAAAAACAGCAGGATGCGCATCATGGTTGTAGAAATCTCCTTATGCTAAAGATGTAGCGTACTGCGGGGTATATAAGGTGCTGCACCGGGGTATTCAACCGGGTGACTATTTCAAACTGTGTCCTACGGCAATAGCTTAGCTGCTTGCAGGGCATTTCTGATATTGAACAGGGAAGTGTTTGTAGGACCCATGGGTGTTGCAGACCCCGCCGTTACTAGGCGAGAAACGCTTCTGTGTGGTGGGGCGGGGGCTGAGGCTGCGAGAGTCCGCAACGTACAAACATATGTTGCTGAATGAATCACCGTGCGACGAGTGTGAGCGTCGCACGGCGACAGGCCGCTTACTGGCGATAGGATTTGAGAAAGTTGCCTATGCGGCCGATGGCCATGTCCAGGTCATCGACCCGTGGCAGGGTCACGACGCGGAAGTGGTCCGGCCATGGCCAGTTGAAGGCCGTGCCTTGCACCACCAGCAGCTTTTCGGAGAGCAACAGGTCGAGGACGAATTTCTCGTCGTTGTGGATCGGGCAGACCTTCGGGTCGATGCGCGGGAACGCATAGAGCGCACCCATCGGCTTGACGCAGCTGACACCCGGAATGTCGTTGAGAAGCTCCCAGGTGCGGTTGCGCTGTTCCAGCAGGCGCCCTGGCGGCAGCACCAGATCGTTGATGCTCTGATAGCCACCCAGCGCGGTCTGGATCGCGTGCTGGCTCGGCACGTTGGCACACAGGCGCATGTTGGCCAGCATGTCGATGCCTTCGATGTAGCTCTGGGCGTGGTGCTTCGGACCGGAAATGGCGATCCAGCCGGAACGGAAGCCGGCGACGCGATAGGACTTGGACAGACCGTTGAAGGTCAGGCACAGCAGGTCCGGCGCCAGGGAGGCGGTGCAGATGTGCACGGCATCGTCGTACAGGATCTTGTCGTAGATCTCGTCGGAAAACACCACCAGGTTGTGCTGGCGAGCCAGTTCCAGCATGCCCAGCAGGACTTCTTTCGAGTACACCGCGCCGGTCGGGTTGTTCGGGTTGATGATCACCAGTGCCTTGGTGTTCGGGGTGATCTTGGCCTTGATGTCAGCCAGATCCGGCCACCAGTTGGCCTGCTCGTCGCACAGGTAGTGCACCGGGTTACCACCCGACAGGCTCACGGCCGCAGTCCACAACGGGTAGTCCGGCGCCGGCACCAGTACTTCGTCGCCGTTGTTGAGCAGGGCCTGCATCGACATCACGATCAGCTCGGAAACGCCGTTGCCCAGGTAGATGTCTTCAATGCCAACACCTTCCACCTGCTTTTGCTGGTAGTACTGCATGACGGCCTTGCGCGCGCTGAACAGACCCTTGGAGTCGCTGTAACCCTGGGCGGTCGGCAGGTTGCGGATGACATCCTGGAGGATTTCGTCCGGTGCTTCGAAACCAAAGGGCGCAGGGTTGCCGATGTTCAGCTTGAGGATGCGATGGCCTTCCTCTTCCAGGCGTTTGGCGTGCTTGAGCACCGGGCCGCGAATGTCGTAGCAGACGTTGGCGAGCTTGTTCGATTTGCTGACCTGCATGGCGATGTGTTCCCGAAAATGAACGATCCAGGCGGCGTATGAACAACCGTACTGGGAATCCTGCGTAATCACACAGGCCTGACGCCTTGAGAGGCAGCACTCATAAATCCGTTTGAATGCGCGTGGTCTGGCTGCCAGACTGGCGTTTGACGAGGCGCAATCATACGTGCCGCCTGATCCGTGGAAAAGGTACAGATCGGGCTTTTTCAGCCGCCGAGGTGTGATGATGGAAAAGTTGGAAAAAACCCTGGAAGAATGGAAAGCCATGCTCGACCCCGAGCAATACAACGTGTGCCGGCTCAAGGGCACCGAACGCCCGTTCTCCGGCAAATACAACGACAGCAAGGTCGACGGCATCTACCACTGCATCTGCTGTAACGAGCCGCTGTTCGATTCCAAGACCAAATTTGATTCCGGCTGCGGCTGGCCGAGCTTCTATGCGCCCATTGGCGACAGCGCCATGACTGAAATCCGTGACGTCAGCCACGGCATGATCCGCACCGAAGTGGTCTGCGCCAAATGCGATGCGCACCTGGGTCATGTGTTCCCGGATGGCCCGCCGCCCACCGGCCTGCGTTATTGCATCAACTCGGTGTGCCTGGACCTGGTACCGCGCGGATAACACGCCCTTTGTAGGAGCGAGCTTGCTCGCGATGGAATAGAGACCAACGCGGGGCACCAGGCTCCCCGCGTTATCGTTGACGACCATCGCGAGCGAGCTCGCTCCTACACTGAGGTGGCGTTCGATAATATAAATTGCACACAATTCAATTGCTCGCTATGTTTGGTGTATATCCCCGAATTCGGAGCCTTCACCATGAGCGACAAGCTGCTAAGCATCCCGTGCACCACCATCAAGGGCGAGCAAAAGACCCTGGCGGATTTCGCCGGCAAAGCCGTATTAGTGGTCAACACCGCCAGCAAATGCGGTTTCACCCCTCAATACAAAGGTCTCGAAGAGCTGTGGCAGACCTACAAGGATCAAGGCTTGGTGGTGCTGGGCTTTCCCTGCAATCAATTCGGCAAGCAGGAGCCGGGTAATGAAGGGGCGATCAGCGAGTTCTGCGAGTTGAACTACGGCGTCAGTTTCCCGCTGTTCAAAAAGATCGAGGTCAACGGCGCGGGTGCCCATCCACTGTTCGTGCAACTGAAAAAACGTGCACCGGGCGTACTCGGCTCCCAGGGCATCAAGTGGAATTTCACCAAATTCCTGATCGGCAAGGACGGTCAGCTGGTCAAGCGTTTCGCCCCGGCGACCAAGCCGCAGGATCTGAGCCGCGAGATCGAAGCCCTGCTCAAATGAACACGTTGTCCGTCGATTCCCTGAACCTCGACAGCCAGCTCTGCTTCAAACTGTACGCCGCTTCCCGGGCGGTGATCCGGGCCTACAAGCCGATGCTCGATCAACTGGGCCTGACCTACCCGCAGTATTTGGCGATGCTGGTGTTGTGGGAATGGCAGGCGTCAGCGCCGGAGCAGCCGACCGTCAAGGCACTGGGCGAGCGCCTGGCGCTGGATTCCGGCACGCTGACACCTTTGCTCAAGCGACTTGAGCAACTGCAACTGGTTCAGCGTCGGCGTTCGGCCCGGGATGAGCGGGAGGTGCACTTGAGCCTGTCGCCAACAGGCCAGGCGTTGCGCGATCAGGTCGGGCCGTTGAAGGCACGACTGCTGTGTGACAGCGGGGTGGATCTGGATCGCCTGAATGAGCTGCGCGACGGACTGGATCACCTGTTGGGGCAAATCAAGACACTGTCGTAACGGGAATCCAGACGTCCAGCAGCGCGGCGAGTTCTTCCCGGCGAAAGGGTTTGGCCAGGTAGTCGCTCATACCCGCCGCACGGCAACGTTCGCGTTCTTCGGACATGGCGTTGGCGGTGAGGGCGACTATGGGCAATTGCGGCCAGCGTCCGCTGCGGCGGATTTGCCGACTGGCTTCATAGCCGTCCATCACGGGCATGTTGCAGTCCATCAACACCAAATCGAATTCGCTCTCTTCCAGCTGATCCAGTGCCTCGACACCATGGGCGGCGACGGTTACCTCGCATCCCAGTTTGCCGAGCATGCCCTTGGCCACCAGTTGATTGACCGGGTTGTCCTCGACCAACAGCACCCTGGCGCGGCGTTGCGGCGATTGGGTATCGATCCGGATGTCATCGATGGTGGCGATTTCCGGTTGCAGGACGCGGCGAAGGGTCTGGTGCAGCGCATTGCGTGCCAAGGGGCGTGCCTGCTGCTGCAAGGGGGCGAGGGCGCTGGCTTGTTCGCTGGGCATGAAGCTGCCGTAGGCGGTCACCAGTAGAATCGGCGCGGTGAAGGTGGGGCGCAGGTTGAACAGGCATTCAGGGCAGTCGGTAATCAGTATATCGGGATGCAGGCCGATCAACGAGTCGTCGATGGCGCGCTGCTGATAGTCCAGCCCCCAAGCGGGCAACACGTTGCCTAGCAGTTCCGCCAGGCCGCTGCTGGCGGCGGTGATGGCGATGACCTTGCCCTTCAAGGACGGAGGGACCAGGGAGCGGGTGTGGCGGGGCAGTGGCAGTTCCGCGCAGAATTGGCTGCCGAAACCCGCTTCCGAACTGATGGTCAGGCGGCCTTGCATGGCTTCGCAAAGGTTGTAGGTCAGGGCCAGGCCCAGCCCGGTACCACCGAACTGCCGGGTAATCCCGGCGCCGGCCTGGGTGAAGGGCTGGAAGATCTTGACCTGGGCGTCCTGGGGGATACCGATGCCCGTGTCGCAGACCTCGATTCTGACGCCATCTCCGAATGTCGACAGGCGCACATCGACCCGCCCGAAACGAGTGAACTTGAGCGCGTTGGACAGTAGGTTGCTGACGATCTGCCGGACCCGGGTCGGATCGCCGAGCACCAGTGCCGGAAACTGCGGATCGATCAGGCAGGTCAGCTCGACACTGGGCGCCGCGTTCTGCGACAGCAGGTTGGCGGTGTCTTCGATCAGTGAGCCCAGGTCGAACGGGATGTGTTCGAGTTCGAGCTGGCCGGCATCGAATTTCGACAGATCGAGAATATCGTTGAGCAACTCCACCAGCACCTTGCCCGAGTCATGGGCAATGGCCAGCTGTTGCTGTTGCTCTGCGTTCAGCGGACCGTCCAGGGACAACGCAATCATTCCCAGCAGGCCATTGAGCGGCGTGCGAATTTCATGACTCATGTTGGCCAGGAACACCGAGCGCGCTTCGGCCATGTCCAGGGCGGTGCTGCGAGCGACCTCCAGCTCCTGATTGGATTGACTGAGGCGGGCGTTGATCGCCTTGAGTTCGGCAGTGCGCGCCGAGACGATGTTTTCCAGTTGGCTGAGGTAGTCGGTCAGGCGGTTTTCTGCATTGCGTCGCTGCTGGATTTCGGTGGCGACATTTTCAAATTGCTGGTTGGCGACCTTCACCAGCACACCGATTTCATCGTTGGCGTGTCCGGCCGGACATTCCAGAGCGGTCGGTTCAGCGTTGCGCGAGTCGCGGCCACTGAGCTCGCGAATAACCCGCACCAAGGGTTTGGTCAGCATCACATAGAACAGCGCCAGCAGCAGGCCGGTCAGGATCAGGCTGCGGGCAAAGCCGTTGAGCAGGGTCACTTCGGCGCGACGCAGGAACCGGTAGCCGAATGAGTAAGTGTCGACGTCCAGTTGCAGCGTGCCGAGGGATTCGCTTGGCAAATGGTCCAGATAGAGGCGGTCTTCGAACTGCCTGTCGGCGCCGAACAGCAGGTCGCTGAGTACGCGATAGCCGCTTTGCTGGCCGGGGCGCTTGACGTTGGCCAGCACGTTGCCGTTGTTGTCGGTCAGTTTCGCACCGATGATCGCCGGTGAACGCAGCAGGCCCAGGGTCAGTTCCTGCGCGAGCTCGGCGTCGATGTTATAGGCGATGCGTGAGGCAGGGTTGTGGCTGATTTCCAGCAAAGACAGGATTTCACGGTTGATGGAGGCGTCTTCACTGGCATAATCGATGCCTATTTGCAGCAGGCTGAGCAGCGTGCCGAGAATAAAACCGACCAGCACGGTTAGCCGGGCTTGCTTGTAAGACAGCCGGTTGGTGAACTTGATATCCATGGGGTGCTGGATCACTTCCGTTTCCCTTCGCTGCTCAAGCATAGCCGATCATGCACGGATGCCGATATTCTCGCGAGCCCTTGTACCGGGGGCCTGGCCCGGTCATCAAACGCTGTGTTTTGTCGCTGTATCGCCATCATTACTGTGAACGTGCCCGAGGAGAAGACGTGGATTCCCGATTGAATGCTTTTCTTGAACGCGCCGATGCCGTTCTGGCCCGTATCGAACCGCTACTGCCCACCCCTCGGCAAGCCATCGACTGGACAACCTGCCTGGCTGCACGTTGGCAGCGTGAAGGGCGCAGCGGTTTTCTGCTGCCGCTGCAGGTCAGTCTCGACATGCGTCTGTCCGACCTGATCGGCGTCGACCGGCAAGTGGAACAACTGGGACGCAATACCCAACAGTTTCTCGATGGCATGCCGGCCAACCATGCCTTGCTCTGGGGCTCGCGCGGCACCGGTAAATCCTCGCTGGTCCGCGCCTTGCTCGCCGAGCACGCCAACGCCGGCCTGCGCCTGATCGAAATCGAGCGCGATCACCTGGCGGACTTGCCGCGGGTGGTCGAGCAGATTGCCAGACTGCCCCAGCGTTTTGTGTTGTTCTGCGATGACCTGTCGTTCGAGTCGGGTGAAGGCGATTATCGCGTACTCAAAAGTGTACTCGACGGTTCCCTCGAACAGGCACCGGATAACGTGTTGCTGTACGCCACCTCCAACCGTCGCCACCTGGTGCCGGAAAAGGAAAGCGATAACGAAAATTGGAAAAGGGTCGATGGCGAATTGCACCCCAGCGAGGCGGTGGAGGACAAGATCGCCCTGTCGGATCGCTTCGGCTTGTGGCTGTCGTTCTATCCATTTACCCAGGAACACTTTCTCAACGTCGTCGAACACTGGATCGGCCAACTGGCCGACAAGGCCGGCCTCGAATGGCAACGCACCGAAGAGCTGGACATCCTTGCGGTGCGCTGGGCCACGGGGCGTGGCAATCGAAACGGACGTTGCGCGTATCAATTTGCCCGCTATTGGGTCGGGCTGAAACTGTTGGAGCACAAGGCATGATCGATTTACAAAAGAGCGGCCAGGGCCTCGAAGGCTACGGCATGCTGCACGCGCAGCTTGAGTCACTGTTGGCGGACGAGCGCGATTTCATCGCCAACGCCGCGCAGTTTTCCGCATTCCTGTTCAATCAGCTCGATGACCTGAACTGGGCCGGTTTCTACCTCAATCGCAACGAAGAACTGGTGCTGGGTCCGTTTCAGGGGCAAATCGCCTGTGTGCGGATTCCGTTCGGTCGAGGTGTGTGCGGGACCGCAGCGGCGACCTTGCAAACGCAATTGGTCGAAGACGTGCACGCGTTCCCCGGGCATATCGCCTGTGACAGTGCGTCGAACAGCGAACTGGTGGTGCCGTTGGTCAAGGACGGTCGCCTGATCGGCGTGCTGGACCTCGACAGTCCGAAACTGGCGCGGTTCACCGTGCAGGATCAGGCCGGTATCGAGCAACTGGCGGCGATTTTCCTGCGCCTGACCGACTGTTGATTCAAGATCATGCCGTCAGGCCAGCCTTGATCAGCAGGCCCGACGGATCTACCGCATCGATCTGCTGTGGATCGAGGAAGCGTTCGGCGTACCGCAGATAGATGTGCGCCTTGATGAATAGCCTGAACAACTCCGGGTCGATGTGGGCATCCCGGCACATGGTGGCCATGATGCCCAGTGCTTCGCTCAACGACTTGGCTTTCTTGTAGGGACGATCGGCAGCGGTCAGCGCTTCGAAAATATCGGCAATCGCCATCATTCGCGCCGGCAGGCTCATCTCTTCACGTTTCAAACGTTTGGGATAACCGGTGCCATCCATTTTTTCGTGGTGGCCACCGGCGATTTCCGCAACGTTGCGCAAATGGCCGGGAAACGGTAGATGGTTGAGCATCAGGATCGTCTGCACGATGTGGTGATTGATGATGTAGCGCTCCTCGCTCGTCAGGGTGCCGCGACCGATGCTCAGGTTGTAGAGTTCGCCGCGGTTGTACTTGTAGCGAGGTACATCGAGTTTGAAACCCCAGGGATTATCGGGCGCGATCAGTTCGGCCTCGGCGCGTTCGAACAGGTGCTCGGGCTTGTCCGCCAGCAGCGATTCGGTGACCGGCAGTGTCGCTTCCGGGGTACGGGCCTGACGCCGGCTCTCTTCCCAGGAAACACCCAGCCGGTCATCCAGGGTCCGCGTCCAGGTGCGTTGGCCGACGCTGCGCAGGCGTTGCAGATCGCTTTCGGCCATGGTCTCGCCACCGAGATTGCAGCGGGCAACGAAAGCAAAATCATCATCCAGCTCCAATAAAGTGACATCACGTCGCTGCGCCAGGTCTTGCTCATCGCCACCTTGGGCGACCGCTTGCCAGTAGCTGACCCAGGCATCGCGCTTGAGTACTTCGAAACGGGTGCGGATTTCGTGGATGCGGTCGTTGAGGGTTTCCAGTTTCGTGGCTTTATCAACGACGTATTCCGGTGTGGTGATCTTGCCGCAGTCGTGCAGCCAGGCGGCGACGTGCAGCGCCTCCCATTCATCATCGGAGGGTTGATAACTGCCGAAGGCCGGATCCTTGCTGGCAGCAGCGGCTTGGGCGAGCATCAGCGTCAGGGCGGGCACACGCTGACAATGCCCGCCGGTGTAGGGACTCTTGGCATCAATGGCACCGGCCAACAGCTTGATGAACGCGTCCAGCAGTTGTTTTTGCCGGTCTTGCAAGCGCTGGCTTTCGATGCTCACCGCGGCCGCACCGGACACGGCCTGCAAAAACGCAATGCGGTCCGGGCGAAGTTTTTCCAGGTCACTCTGGTTGCCGCTGTCAGCCAGCAGAAACACCAGCAGGCCCACGGTGTCGTTATGGCGATTGTGCAAGCGGATACCGATCAGATGAACCCGCGGGCATTCCAGTGCGAGCAGCACTTTCTGCAAATCCCCCGCCTGCTCGAAACCGAGATTGCTGACGACATTGTCAGCGCTCGACAACTGCTGCAGCCAGGCGGGGCTCTGCGGGTCTTGAATCGAGTGGGCCCGAATGTCGAATGACGACAGGGCCTGCGCGGTATCGTTTATGACCAGGCCGTGGGGTTCCATGCGATCGCCGTCGCCTTCGCGCAGGTAGATCAGACCGGCCTGGGCCTGGCCGATTTTCACGGTTTCAAACAGCACCCGTTGCAGCAACGGGGCGAATCGGGTTTCGGCACTCAGACTGTCTGTGATCTGGAAGAAGCTCGCCAGGGTGTCTTTCATACGCGCCATCGACACGCTCAGTTGATCGACTTCAAGCACCGGAGAACGACGGGACAGCGGAAAATTGAAATCGAAACTGCGAATCGCATCCGCTTCCTGCACCAGTGCGCGCAGGGGCTTGACCAGCATTCGCGAGGTCAACCAACCCAGCGGTATGCACAACAGCAGCGTTGCCAGGGTAATCAGTGCGCCTTGCCAGCGCATGCGGTAGGCATCGACAAGCAACTCATCTTCCGGCACCAGCAAGGCCAATTGCAGTCCCGTGGGGCCACCTTCCTGCATGCTGCTGCGGGCCACGATCCATTGACGACCGCCGGCATTCAGGCGATTGCCTTCAAGAGGGTTATTGAGCAGTGCCTCCAGGCTGGGGCTCAGGTCGGCGGCCTTGATCAGATGGGCGGTCTGATCGTCGATGATCAGCCGGCTGGCGTCGGGGTAGGCGACGGCATTGCCTTGGGCATCGAACAGCACGATCTCGGTGGCGGGCGTTACCACGTGTTTGGCCAGGGTGGCACTGAGTTCGGCCAGGGTCAGGTCCGCGCCTATCACGACCTGTTCGCCACCGTGCCGTGCCAGGGTGGTGCCGACATTGTGGGTGGAGAAAAAGACATAGGGTTCGGTGGTGATCTGATCGTTGTCGCGGCTGGCGCCGGTAAACCAGATACGGCTACGCGGATCGTAGGTGTCGTCGGGGTTGTCCTGGCGGCTGATAAAGGCCAGGTTCCGATCAAAAAACAAAGATTGCGAGTGCATCTGGCCGCTGCCGTTTCGCTCAATGCTCCACACTTGATAAACCGCACTCTCGGGGGCTTTGAGCAGGTTTTTTACATCGACGGTCCGCAGTGGGCGAACCATGAAGAAGTCACCATTGCCGTAGCCCAGGTACAGCGACGCCAGATCAGGGTTGTCGGTGAGCGACTGGCTGAAGGGTTTGAGCAGCGCCAGGCGTTGCTCAAGGTCCGGCGCGTGAACAGCGGGGTTGAGGATCTGCAGGCTTAACAGGTGACGAATCGGTTCGTAGGTCGCTTTCAGATCGAGGCGGACATCCTGCTCTATGCGATTGAAGAGCTTCTCGCTGCTGGACAGAATGATTTGTGTGGTTTGCCGATAATTGAAAATGCCCAATACCACCCCGGTCAGCAACAGCAGGAAGGTAAACATCACGCTGATATGAACGTGCAGGGGAAACCGCCGTTGATCCGGACGCAGTGGGCTGGGCATGCAGGTCCCTCCGTGATGGTTAACACACTGCTCAGCGTCCAAGCATAGTTAAGCCTCTGTTGTTCTGCTTTCGTCGTTGTGCCCGATTTGTTGCAGCAATGCCCGGTCCAATTCCAGCAAGGCGCGTTCCACTGCCGAGCAACATTCGGCCACTTTGTCGGGGTGGAAGGTGTCGCGGCAGATTGTTTCGAGTGCCTCGCAACTGTCGATCAATCGAGTGGCCTGGGCGATCCGGGCGGCCCCCTTGATTTTGTGGGCGATGTCGATAAAGGCCTGTGGGTCTGTGGAATCGCAGAGCGCCAGCAATGCCTGGCGGTCCAGACGGTTGCTGTTGAGCAATTCGGTCAGCAGACGCTGGTTCAATACCGGGTTGCCACCGGTCAATTGCTGCAGCCCTTCCAGGTTGAAGGCTGGTGACAGGGCAGTCGGCGCTACGCCTTCCACCCATTGGCTCAATGCGGTCAGGGTCAGGGGCTTGAACAGGCAGTCATCCATCCCGGCCTGCTTGCAGCGTTCTACTTCTTCCGGTTGTGCATTGGCTGTAAAGCCCAGGACTGTGCATGGAGGCTGCTGCGTCTGTTTTTCATGTCGGCGTATGGCGCGGGCCAACTCATATCCATTCATGACCGGCATGTTGCAATCGGCGATCACCAAATCGAACACATCGGCTTTCCATGCCTCGAATCCAGCCTGACCCTCTGCCGCGACGCTGAATCGATGACCCAGGAACTCCAATTGCTGGCACATGAGCAAGCGATTGGCCGCATGATCATCGACCACCAGCACGTTCAACGAGGCTGTGGCGGCGGGGATCTGTGTTTCAGTTTTTTCAACCCGGCATTTATCTGGCAGTGCCGATAGAAGCAGTGAAATCTGTACTTGCGTACCGACGCCTGGCCGACTGCTCAATTGCAGGCTGCCGCCCATCAATTCGCACAGGTTGCGGCTGATCACCAGGCCGAGTCCGGTGCCACCGCGAGCCGTTTGCCCGGCGTTATCGACCTGGGCGAAGGGTTCGAACAGGCGTTGTTGATCCTCTGCGCTTATCCCGGTGCCGGTGTCCTCGACCCGCAACTGCATCTGCACCTGATCGGGCCTGGCCGTCGGACGCAACTCGACGGCAATCCTCACCTGACCCCGCTCGGTAAACTTGATGGCATTGCTGACCAGATTGGACAGCACCTGCTTGAAGCGCAGCGGGTCCAGCAGGACATCGACGGGCGGATCGGCGGGGCTGAAATCCAGTATGAGTTCGAGCGTTTTCTGCCGCGCCAGGCCATCGAAGATCCGCACCACCGACGCGACGATTTCCCGCAGGTCGACGCGTTCCGGGCTCAGGCTCAAGTGCCCGGATTCGATACGTGCGATGTCGAGTATGTCGCCGATCAGTTCCAGCAGATCCTTCGCCGAGTTGTACGCCACATCGATGGCCGGGCGGTCAGGGTGGTTGTGTTCAATTCGCTTGAGCGTCAGTTCGAGCATGCCGATGACCGCATTCATCGGTGTGCGGATCTCATGACTCATGGTGGCTAGAAACGTACTCTTGGCCCGGTTGGCTTCATCGGCACGCTCTTTCGCGCAACGCAGGTCATCGAACAGTTGCCTGCGTTCGCTGATGTCGATCCAGCCTCCGATGATGCCTTGCACTTCACCGCTTGAGTCGCGGTACGGAAGAATCCAGTGATAGATCGTCAATCGGCGGCCGCCGATATGCAGAGGACGGTCGACAATCAACGGCCTGCCCTCGGCTACGACACGCTGGTAGTCAGCCTGAAATTCCCTGGCTTCGAAGGCGTTGCTCAGGGTGCCGTGGATGGCGCTTTTGCCGATGACGTCTTCGCGTCTGGCATTGAACGCTTGCAGGTAACTGTCATTGCAGCTTTGCAGCAAGCCCTGACGATCACGCACATAAATCGGGTGAGGCGTGCCGTTGACCAGCGAGCGCATGAATTCGAATTGATCGTTCAATGCGCGTTCGGCAGCCTTGCGTTGATTGATCTGGCGCCGCATGTAGGCGTTCCAGGCCACGGAGATCAGTAACAAAACGCTGGCACCGATGACGATTTGGTAGAACAGCCGGTGATAGTTGCGCCAGGTGCTTTGCGAGGACGCCGAGTAGCCCCGCCAGCGGCTGTTGATGATGCCCAGCTCCTCCGGCGCAATACTCAGTAGTGCCTTGTTGAGGATGTCATGGAGCTCATCGGCCTCACGATTGGTCGCCAGGGAAAAGGCTGCCTGCTCGGTCCCGATGGTGGTACTGATCTGCAGGATATGTTCGAACAGTCGCGATGAAATGAAGTAGTTGGCAATCACCAGTGAATTCACCGTTCCCTCTACCTGCCCCTCGGCGAGCATTTCCACGGCACTGAAAGTGTCGGGGGTTTCGATGAGCTTTATGTGTGGGAACTCGCTGCGCAGATAAGCCATCAGTGGATGACCTTGGGCGATGGCCAGGCTTTTGCCCTGCAACTGCGTCAGGTTGCCGGGGCTGTCCGCAGCCTTGCGCGTCAGCAGGACATAGGAGTTTTGCAGATAGGGACGGCTGAAATTCAGCAGGGTCTCCCGTTGGGCGCTGGGTAGCAGTGCAGCAATCAGGTCGGCCTCGCCGTTCTGGATCCGCTGGATCATTTCGCTATCGCTGCGGCTGCGCTGGATATCAAAGCGCAAACCGGTGCGCAATCTGATCAGCTCGAGCAGATCGGCGGCAACACCCCGAAAGTTGCCGGCGCTGTCGAAAAATGTCAGCGGCGCGAACGCCTCGTTGACCACCACGCGTACCACCGGATGTTGCGCCAGCCAGCGTTCCTCGTTGTAGCTGAGCTCCAGTTTATGATCGGTGAGCAAGATGTCACTGCCGGCACTCCAGCGTTTGGCGATGTTTTCTCGCTCGCTGGTGGGGATGGCCATGAGCATCGAATTGATGATGCCAAGCAGTTCAGGATTGTTCTGGCGCACCGCGAAGCTGAAACCGTGAGCTTCGTGTTTGCCGAAGTTGGCCATGCGGATGTTGTTCAGATACCCCTTGTTGATCATGTAGTGGGTGGAGATGGTATCGCCGAGAAACACGTCAGCCTGGTCGAACGCGACCGCATTGATTGCATTCTGGTAAGAGGGATAGGACGTGATGATTGCCTTGGGATACAAGGCCTTGACCTCCTCCAGCGGCAAGTAGTGATACACCATGCTCAGACGCATGCCGGCAAGGCCATCGTTCAGGGATCTTGTTTCGCCTTCGCGGGTCACCAGGACCGGTTGATCGACGGCGTACGGCATGGACAGGACGATTTTGGCATTGCGCGCTTCGAAACCGTTGGCACTACCGAGCAGATCGACTTCACCGTTTTCAAGCGCTTCAATGGCGTCCCCACGGGATGCAAAGCGCTGAACCCTGATGGGTAAACCGGTGGACTTGCCGAGGATTCCCGCGTAATCGGCGGTGAAACCTTCATAGTCTTGACCGCTGAGGGTCAGGTCGAAGGGCGGATAATCCGGCGCTGAGGTGCCGAGGATCAGTTCCTGTTTGCTCTTGAGCCATTGCTCTTGTGATGGGGTCAGCTGGATTTCCAGGTGCCCGGCGGTCGAGCGGCTCATCAAGGCGTAATTATCACTGCTCGGTGCCGCGAGCGATGAGGTACTCAGGCCAAGGCCCACGGCCGTCAGTATAAGAAAGTCCTTCAAGCGACTGGGCATCCTCTCTCTCACACCAACGCGTTACGTTTTGCCATTTCGATGAGCTCAACCAGAGATCTGGCCTTGAGTTTTTGCATGAGACGTTTTTTATAAGTACTCACAGTCTTGTTGCTCAGAAACATGCCCTTGGCAATTTCCTTGTTAGTGCGACCTTGTGCAAAAAGTTGCAATACCATCAGTTCCCGGTCGTTGACAGATTTGAACAGTTCCAGTTCGGCGCAACGTACCTCGTCACCGCGCATCGGATTCAGTGCCTCGCTCGGGAAGTAGTTGTAACCCGACAATACTGCCTTGATGGCGCTGACCAGTTCGCTGAGGTCCTCCTGCTTGCAGACATATCCTGAAGCACCGGATTGCATGCAACGAATTCCAAAAAGTGTCGGGCATTGTGCAGTGAGTACCAATGTTTTCAGGGGGGTACTCATTGCGTTGAAACGGGCCAGCACCTCCAGGCCATCCAGTTTGGGAATGCTGATGTCAAGAATGACCAGGTCGGGCATGCATTCGCGAACCATCTGCATGGCATCGACCCCGTTGTCGGTTTCACCGACGACTTTATAGCCTTCGTGTTCAAGCAGCATGCGAACGGCAAGTCGGATGACAGGGTGATCGTCGACAATAAAAACGGAGTTCATAATCAACTGCGGCACAGGTGCGAACAGGCGCTCTAGTACAAGGCTCCTACAGCTGGCCGCTCGATGATGTACCCCGAAAGCTACCCCGGCAGGAGTATCTGAAAATGAGCAGAGCCCGCACCCGAGAAGTCGTTAAAGCCGTCGATACCTTGATGCCGCCGGAAGACGTGATGTACGCCACGGGTATCAGCAGCCGCACATCCCTGGACAAGTACGTCGCCGCTGGCTGGTTTCCGACACCAGTTGAAGTGGGACCACCACGGCGCAACGGCAGCGCCGGCAAAGTCGCCTGGCTGAAAAGCGAGGTAGACGCATGGATTCTTGCGCGAGCAGCAGCCCGAACCGTGGCCAGCCCGCTGGCTGCCTTCGACGGTGCCAGACAACCTGCGTAATCAGATTCAGGCACTGGTGGGGCAGGCAAGAAAAAAGCCCCGATGAGTTGACGCTCGACCAGGGCTTAAGGGGGTATTTCCGATGAGTAATTCTATCACGCCGGGTGAGGATATCCACAGCCTCTTCGCCCAGTACACAGCCAAGCAAGCCACGGTGCCGCCTGCACAGGCACAAGTTCGACAGTCGGTGACAGGCACGGCGACTAGCTCTGCCGTGTCCTTCAAGGTCGATCCGCAGCCACCGGCCAATGAGCCCACCGCATGGGATGCGGATACGTGGCTGACTGCCTTCGACGCGGCCCTGGAGGCGGAAGACAGCGAGGAGCAGGACGCACTTGCCCACCTCGCTATGCAGGCCATGGAAGATGCACAGCAGCGCGGTGACGTCGAATGCGAGCGCTCGATTAGAGCAGCAGCTACTGAGGCCAGGAACGCCCGCGAGGAAGCCCAGCCGTCACCTGTGCCAAACGTCGAGATTCCATTTGGGTCGCAGCCAGTCGCATCACTGCTGTCACCACCCAGCACCACCCAGCAGGTGGTGCCTACCAATCAGGCCACAGCCCCAGCGGTTCAGCCCAAGAGCGGTATCGACCGCGAATCCCGTGAAATCCTGAGGTACATCTCGGAAGACTTCGTGATGCTGGCAAGCGGCTCCAAGTTGATGGCGTACCACGTCGCCACAGGCGATGAAATGGGCAAGGAAGGCTTTAGGCAGTTCATCGCGTCGCACTACGGCAAAGTCGTGATGACCGTGGTCAAGGACGGCAACGAAGTGGAAAAAGAGGCGCCGGCCGGCGACATCTGGTGGGACTGGAACGATCCGATGCGTCGCGTGGTCCGTCGCATCGTCATGGAGCCTACCAGCAAGTCAGCACATCAGGACGCCGACGAAAACCCCGAGGTGTTCAACCGCTGGCACATCCTCAAAGAAACAATGGTCGAGCCGGACGGGCATTCCACCCGCGCCGATATCAAGATCTTTGAAGATCACCTGCTATTCCTCAGCGACAACGATCAAACCGGAGTGCAGCACTTCCTGTGCTGGCTGGCCTGGATGTACCAGTTCCCGGAAAAGAAAAAGCAACCAGTCGCCCCATACTTCAGCTCCCCGCTGGGCGGGGTGGGCAAGTCGATGATCTTCCCGCTGCTGTCTGCCGTGTTCGGTCCGCCACTCTGCGCTGAATTGAGCGGCAAAGATTTGATCAAGTCACAGGGGTTCACCACCCGGCTCGAAGGTCGCCGCCTGGTCTGGGTGAATGAGGTGGAGCGCGACCGAAACGGCGACGTCTCGGGCACACTCAAGGATTGGATCGACGGCACCACCGTGAACTTTGAGAGCAAGGGACGGAACTCGCAGACCCACAAGAACATCATGCACTTCGTCCTGACGGGCAACAAAAAGGACGCCATCGAACTGATGGAGAATGACCGCCGCTATTCGGTGTTGCGATGCACCAGCAAGCCGAACGATCGCGCCTACTACGCCGCCTTCCTTGAGTGGCGGGATGGTCCTGGCCCTGCTGCGCTGGCCAATGTGCTGAAGCATTGGGTGTTCCCGGATGATTGGGACGCATACGGCCCTGCGCCTCAGTCAGCAGCCGCGCGGGAGCTGCAGCAACAATCGGTTGATCCGATGGTGGAGATCCTCAGCCCGATGCTCGACAAAGGGCTGGCACCATTCGACAGGGACATTGGCCGATACGCGAGCATGGCGCGACCTATCGCCGTCGCCTGTGATGGCATCGTACCGGGGCGACTCACTCCAAACAGATACGCCAACGTGATGGAGGCACTGGGCGCTACACGCATTGGCAACCCCAACGCAACTACCGCCAGGTACAAAGCCTGGTGCTGGCGCAGGCCCACCTACTGGGGCAGCAAACGCCCAGACGATTGGGATCAGCACATCGACCACAGCAAAAACCCTGATGACTACTCGAAGACTGAGGTGTCTGATCATGAGTAACGGTAAACCCACCAGCCACACCCAGCGCGTGCTGGCGAACCTCGAGGCTAAGTACCTACGCGGTGAACTTGTGAGGATGTCGCGTGACAACCCGCTGTACAAGGAGGCCAAAGCCACGGGCAATCATATTGTCGATACGGTGTGGATTTCAGAGGCAGAGCAGCACCTCAATCCCGACATCCGTACGACGCTTCTTGAAAAAGCCGAAGAGTGCGCAAGGAACCATCCTGCTGGGGTAACACGCGGGACGGTGTTACACGCATACCAAGACTTGCTCGAATTCGCAGTGAGGCTCACACCCATGGCGCTTGTGTTGACGCTGTACCCCGACGCAAAACCCGCCTTGAAGGTGGTGAAGTGAGCGGCAAGTGGATCGACTGGTACGCCAACGGCATGCAGCTCGCGCTCGTTGTGCTGGTGGTCGGTGGGATCTACGGGTGGGCACAGCAGCAGAGCGCGAAGCAGGACGCTATGTGCGACGTGGCGCTGTCCTACGTGGAAGTCCTCGAGACGCAGGGGGATGCAACCCGGCAAGAAATCCGCAGTGCGCAGAAGGTGGCCGACGACGCCTGCGCCGAACCTGAATTCGAGGGCTAGCGAAACCGAAGAGGTATTCACCATAGCCCGTATCAAATTGCCACCGCGCCTTGTATCGTAAAGCCATAAAATTTCTCATCGTAGGGACATTATGAGCTTTAACAAACTTCAATCGGAATTGCTTGCAGCCCAAACGGAATGGGAGAATTTAGTTGTCCTTCTCAATCGGGGAAAATACGATTTTACACGCCCACATCCAACTCTAAATGACCAGCCACTTGTTGTACTCTCACGCAAAATTCGCTTGGTTTTCGAAACTTTGCTGGGATTGCTTCCCGATAGGGAAGATGACGAAGTTACCCCAATGGTTGTCGGTAGCCATTTCAACGTTATAAAAAACAGTGCCGTGGAGCTTTTGGGGCAAGTTCAAGCAATAATGACGCAATTACAGCCGCACTGGCGCGAGAGTACAACGATCACTAATACCAACGATGACTTTTCAGTGTATTTGACCGACGAAGGCGTTCAGTATACGAGCTTTGACCTTTCTTCACATTTCAAACGAATTGATGAGTTAGCTAATGGCTTACTTTCAATAGTCTCGTCGATACTTCCTCTGTCGGAAGCGAAAGGGATAAGCGACCTTTCTAGACGAGCGGAGGCTATTGGCCTAGCAATTCTCGAAGTAGAGGCGTTTAAAGCACAAGCGCAATCTTCCGCAACTGCTGCACAGGCAAGCTCCGAACGTGCGGCAACCAGCGAGAAGCAAGTAAAAGATATCGAAACCGAAACCGACACCATCGTTACGACGCTAAGAACGCTGCTAACTCAAGCAAACGCTGATGTTGGCAATGTCACTAGCCTTGTAGAGCAAATCAAAACTACCGGCGCGAACGCATCGACCCTGGAGAACTTAATATCAGATTACCAGAGCAAGTTTGACGCCTTCCAGAAGCAACTGGAAGATCGCAATTTGGATTTTAAAAATTTTCAGTTAGAGAAGCTTGAGACAGAGCAAGTACTGAAGGCGAAAGACAAGGAAATCACCCGCCTAACAGAACTGGCAGATTTCATGATCTCAGGTGCGACAACCGCAGGCCTGGCTAAAAGCTTGGAAGATGCCCGTGCCCGTTATGAGACTCGGATGAACACTGCCAGGAGGAGTTTTTACTTCGCGGTCGCGCTGCTGATTCTATCTTCTATTCCACTCGCCGCACAGCTTCTTCCTGGGCTTTTTGGTAGCTGGGTGCTAGGCGTAGATGCTTCAGCATCTAGCAGCCCGTACGCGATTATTGGAAAGATCATGCTGCTATTACCTGCAACATGGTGCACCGCGTTCTTCACCAAATCTTACGCGGACCTGTTTCACTTGGAGCGTGAGTACGCTCATAAAGCTGCACTCGCTATGTCCGTTGATGGCTTTAAGCGTCAAGCTCCAAAGTACGAGGAAGAGATCACGGCCGAAGTGTTCATGGAAATCCGGACAAGCCCAGCCAAAGGTCAACCTGTAGAGGCGGCCTCGCACCCTCTGTATGACGTGCTCAGCAAGGCGATCACCAAAGTGCTCGACAGGAAGCCTGAAGAAAAAGGCAAAGAATGACGCTGAGTCCGGCCTAGTTATTTAGCGGTGTAGCAGAGGGCGCTCTCCATGGGCGCCCTCTCGTCTGTGCTGCACATATTCAATCCTTGCTCTTCCGCACCTTGTCGCTCTTTCCGGGTTCGTTCCTGGGCAATCGGTCCGGGTTGCTCTGCGGGAAATACTCCTGCTGCTTCACCGGTTTCTTGGTCGTATCACAGCGTTTGTCGATCATTTCATTCGTCCTCGGTCACTGTGCCGACTGGCACAGGTTGTATTTGCCCCAGCACAGCAGGCAGCCCCAGCTCTTCACGCAGTAGCGCTCCGAGTTCGGCCACACTGAGCTTTGACTGCGATGCCCACAACGCCGACCGAAACCCACGCAGCAGCGCCCGGTTTCTGCGGCGCTGCTCACCAGTGAATTTGCTGCGTTCGGCTTCCACCTGCAGTCGGCGCAGCAGCACCTCGATTCGCTGTTCCCGTGTCAGGTAGTCGTACATGATCCACCCCCATCAGAACGCCGGCCGCACGGTCGACGAGCGCTTCATGTCGTTCCAGTACTTGTCGAACTCGGCCTCGGACATCTCAGCAATGTCCGAAGCGTGCAGGCTGCTTCGTTCATCGGGCGCGTGCGTGGAGCCGTGGGCGTCACTCAGGCTGGTGTGATGCGGCTTCGGTGCACGGTTGGCAGGCTTGAACCCCAGCTTTTGCGCGGCAGTGTAGACCACCTCGCACGGGTCCAAGTTACGCGCCTGGCAGTTCCGTAAATGCCCTACCAGCTCCGCCTGGTGCGCCAGCTGGATCTCAGCTTCGCTGGCATTGGGGTGCCGCGCCCGCAGCTGCGTGTCAACAATGGCCTGCATGTGCGCGAACGCATCGCTGTAGTCTGGGTGCTGCTGTATGAACCGCTGTTCCACTTCGAGCACCGAGGGTGCCAGCATAGCCATTTCTTGGTGGACCAACGCCTGCAATTGTTCGACCTGATGGATCTGTGGCTGTTGCGCTGGGCCACCTTTCAGGTTTTCAAGCTCCTGCTTGAACTGGGCCTTCACAGCTTCGATATGGCCCTCAGGGTCAGTAGAAAATTCTGGGATGGCCGCCTCCTGCTGAGCCTGCAGTTGTGCCTGCTGCTGGGCCTGCCACTGCGCTTGAAGCTGCTGCAGCTGCAGGGCCTGGGCTCGCAGCGCTTCCTCAGCCTGCTGGCGCTTGGTGCGCTCTTCGTGCAGAGCCGCCAGCGGTACCTTCTGCCCACGGCCAGGCTTCTGTGCCTGCTCGGCTTCACGTTGCTCGGCGGCTTCCCGAGTATCGTCGACGTCGTTGTTGACGGCGATGTCGCGCTCTGCGAGGTGACGCTCCTGCTCCTCGACAGCATCGGCCAGGTCGTTCGGCAGCACATCGTCAGTCGTGGCGTCGTCAGGCACACCGAGCGAGCCGGTCAGCTCCGCTGCGAGGCTTTCACTCAAATCTTCGGTACTCATGCTTTACTCCTTGCGCGGGTTGGTCGTGGGTTGGCGTTCGGCATCGGCACAGGGGCTTGAGCTTTCGCTTCGGCCTTCGCCGGTTTCAGGTCGTAGCGCGATTCGAGGTCGGTTTTACCAGCAGCAGCTTTGGCGGCAGTAGCGTTCGCCTCGACTACCTGGGCCAGTTCACGGGTCAGGCGTTTCACCTCCGCCGCGTGTGTAAGGTCGGCCTTGTATTCCGCCAGTTCTTCGAGAGTCACTACCCGACGGTTGATGTCGCTGCCTGACCAGCCAAACACACGTCCGGCGCGGATCTTGTTGCGCTCGGCCAACTGGATGCGGCGGCAGCCCACCAACATTTCATATTCGGCCTGTGCAGCGTTTTGGCACCGAGTGCTTTCGGGTGGATCTGGCAAGGCGCTCCCGAGCTCGACCAAAGGGGCGCCGAAGGTCACGATATAAGAGCCATCCGCAGCGGTGCTGATGGTGGCGCGCTTCGTGTCGATGCCGAGAAGCCGGCAATCCTCGCGGATGTATTGCAGATCGGGGTTAAGCATTTTCTCGGACCTCGTTGAGTTTGCGGTTGAGAGCTTCCAACTCGGCTGCGCGAATCGCCGCCTTACTCGGCCTGGTCACTTCACGGAGTTTCTTTTCCGCTGACTGAAGCGCACTGCGGGCAGCGGGCAGTTCGGTTTCCAAGAGCCGCTCTATGCGTAGCAGCTCCGTGAGCTTCGCTTGAGCGGTCGCGACTTCGGCGGCAGCATCGGCCGCCAGTTGGTTATGGGTGTTCATCACTCAGCACCTCCCGACAGTGCTCGTTGGCAGCCTTTAGCTCTCGAAGCGCGATCACAAGATGTCGAGCCACCTGCCGCAGCTCATCACCACGCAGCGCGTCAGCTGCTTCTACGAGGCCGCTTACCTTCCCGAGAGCTAGGGTCGCTATCTCTTTCGCCTTCAGTCTTTCCATCGTGGTTCTCATTTCGTACCCCCTGTTGCATTACGTAGTTTGTCGATGGCGCGCCTGTTGCCGGTGGCTACCAGTGGGATGAGCGCAAGACGCACAGCCGTGCGGGCCTTCTTCAACTCGGCATCGAGGAAGTCGCGTTTCTCGTCGTCCCCCAACGCCGCCCAGCCCTTGGACTGCATGGCGCGCTGCATAGACTTGCGCAGCAGCTTCCCGGACAGCTCTTCGAGTTCGTTCAACTGTTCGTCACTGAGGTCGTAGCGCTGCTTCTTGATGGTGAAATGGTCTTGGGCTTTACCCGGCGCCCAACCAAGGCGCCCAACCTCCAGGCGTACCGGATCCGTCGTTTCTTTCGATTGAGCAATCGGCGCAGCGATGGAGAACGGACCACCTGGGTAAGTGCGATTCGGCACTGGCTCGCCGAATTGGTCGAGCTTGGCCGGCAGATCCTGGCGCAGACCGGGTATCCGGTACTTGATGGCATCCAGCACTGAGGTGCTTTGACGGGCATACGGGTCGTTTTCGCTGGCGATGTTGCTGGCCAGGGTGACGGGCTGTGCAAGCGTCCCGGCCATCTGGCGCAGGTACCACTTCCCGTTGCGTTGAGGGTCCTGCAGGAACTCGACCAGATTGGAAACGCCCTGCATGTAGGTCTTGTTGATCGTGTTGTTTACCAGCGATGACAGCGTGGTGGTCGCCAAGTCGGAGGCGTCTTTGTGCTGGTAATCCATCGTGGCTAAGTCGCTCGCCAGCCCCAGCCATTGGCTGAACGGATCGAGGCGACTGTATTCGTGGTAGGTGTCATCGACCTTGATGCTGTATGGGCGCCAGCCTGTCGCCATGAGTGCGGCTTTCTCTTCCTTGTCCTCGGGTCCGGCACCGGTGATGTAACCCGCTTGAGCGAGCGCACCAGCACCGACCATGACGGAGGTACCCCACAAGATCCGGGCAATGGCGCGTTCCTGCTTGGCACCACCGGCCATTATGTCGGCACGCACCGAGGGCATGAAGCCCGCAAGCGGCGTGCGCTTGGCGCCGTACTTGACGATGTTGACGGGCGTACGAATGAACGGAACGATCAGGTTTAGCCAAGGCATCTTGGCCTTGGCGCGCATGATCGTCTGGGTGAAGTCACCCGCCTGACTGTTGAACGTCACTGTCCGGGCGTGTTCGCCAGCGGCCTCTATCATCTTGGCCGTGGGGTTCTGCACAATGGCATCGATGCGCTGGCTGAGTTTCATGCCTGGCGGTAGCGTGCCAAGTTTCTTTTCAGCGACGGCCTGTTGGCGGGCCAGTGTGCGCATTTCCCCGGCATAGCCAAGGCTGGCGAACCAGGCGTCTTCGGCACCGAGGGCGCGGTAAGGGAGGGAGGCGACTCGGTCTGCGGCCCATGCTGCCGTGGGCAGTGCGCCAGGTGGGCGCGGGCTGTTCATGCTGGATGTGTCCGTTTCCTGCTTACCGCCACCCAGCATCGGTGATTCACCAGTGCGGAAAGCATCGCCCGCTGCGCGACCCGCCTGCATGGTGTTCTTCGCCATACCCACCAGCATATCGACAGGCTCTGCAAAAACCGTCTGACCAGAGCCAGGTTTGAAAACGTTTTTCACACCCGACACGCCAGCGGCGATACCGCGCTCGATGATCTCGTTACCGAGGGTCATGGTGTTCGAAGTGATGTTGACCGCATGTGTCCGAACACCACTAAGCAAGGCCGCACGGTAGTAATAACCCAGCAGTCGGGACATTTTGCCTTCAGGCTGGCGGATGAGTTTCGCCGCGTTCGACAGTCCACCGCTCTGCATGGCCTTGCCCAGCGCCAGGGCGGCATTATCGGCACCACCGGCACCGTTGACCGCTTCGAGCACAGCTTGAGCCTGGTTGTAGTCCATCGCCTGACGCTTATACGCAGAGAGCGCACGGCCAGCTTCAGCGCGTGCGCCTGCGAGGTCGGCAAAGGTGCTGCGCAGTTGACCCAAGGACTGAATAAAACTCGCACGGTCGATGTCACTTGCCTGGCCGGTGGCAATGCGTTGCTGTAAGGCCAGCACGTCTTTGAGGTGGTCCTGTACATTCGTGACGGCAGCCACCGTCTGTTCGGCGTTCAGGGCTTCGCCGATCTTGCGATTGAAGACTTTCGCGTCAGTGCCTTGCAGGCCGATCAACTGCGCCAACCGGTCACGTTCAGCGTTGGTCTGTACGCCGCGACGAGCATCCTCGGCATTGAGTTCGACAGGCTCCAACAGCTTGAGCGTGGTGTTGCGTTGTTCGCCCTGTACGCCAAGCCGGTCGAGCAATGGACTGATGTCTTGGCTACCGGCAAACGGCGTTGGCGTAGGGGTGGTGGGCGCCTGTGGGGCGGCTGGCGCGGGGCTGGGCACAGTGGCGGGCGCCGGCATGGCTTGCTGTTGCTGCGCAGGTTGCTGCATTGGTTCTGGCTGCGGGGTGACGTCGCGTCGCTCTGGAGCGCGGCCAAGGGCGCCGGCCAGCACCGATCCAGTCAGGCCATTGACCAATGCGTCCTGCACATTGAATGGCTGCTGCATGGTTTCCGGCAGAGCCATGTTACGCAGCTGCCGCGTACCTTCACCTGTAAGCGCGCCGATGGGTGCGCCGGATATCAGGCGAGTCGCCAGATTGCCGGGTAAAGCTGCGGGTAACAGGCCCATGCCAACATTGGCCGCCCCAGTTACAGCAGCGGCCTTCAATGCGTCGGGCAGATCACCGGTTTCAGCGTACACGTCATGACCGGTGTTGACTGAATCAACGGTCGCCGGGATGGCCATAGCGCGCGTAGCCTGACCGACGTCGCCAAGCACACGGGGCAGCGCTCCAGTAGCGACTGCATCGGCCATCGCTGGGGCGCGTGACAGCCCGCCCGTCGCAGCCATTGCCGCCAGATTGCCGCCGAAACCACCGGTAGCATTCATGATTTTGTTCGGCAGTGAATCGTTCTCTTTGGGCGCCAACGAATCAGCACGCGCCTGCAACTGTGCAAGCTTGTCGTTCAGGTATTCCTGCGCGATGTGGGTCGGCTGGTCGGTGAACTGTGATCGTGTCCAATCGAACGTCTGCGCTGCGGGAATGCCGACCATTCTGCCCAAGGCGAGCCCCATGTTATCCACGGAACGCGCTGCGCCGTAGTACAGTTGCATCGGGTCAATGTCGCTTTGCGCCTGCTGTGCAGGTTGGGCAGCCATTAACGCACCAGCCATACCACCGGCTTTCGGTGCTGGCGCTTCGTCTGGCAGATCGTCGAAGGACAGGCCACCGGATTGCGGCGCGGCCTGGGCTTTCGGCACAGGCGCTGACGCTTCGTCTGGCAGATCGTCGAAGGACAGGGCCATGATCAGATCCCCGCCGCCTGGATCTGCGCAGGTGTGTAACCGGCCTGGGTGAGCCGAGCAACCACGGCTTGCCGCGACTTACCTGCAGCGATCGCGCTTTTCGCAGCGGCCAGATCACCCGTAGGTGCAGCAGGCGGGCTGGCGGGTTTGCGGGCCATCGGGTTGCTTCCGGCGTAGGTGAGCAATTCAGCGCCCTGACGCGGTGGCGGCGTCATCGAGGCGTTCGAGCCTGGCAGACCTGGCACGGCGGGACCGGCACCGACGTTGTCGTCGGGCATGACTTCGCCAATCAGCGCCTGCATTGGATCTGCCTTGCCGGGCGCGAACTGACGATAAGGTTTGCCGTAGGGTTTGTAGCTGTTGGTGGCCGGGTCGAAGATGTGCTTCTGCAGCATGCCGTTTTCGAGCGGTTCCTCGAGCACCTGACGCGGGGTCGGGACTTTCGGCCCAGGTGGTTGTCCACCACCGCCACCGGCACCGATCCGGGCTTGGGTCTGGGCGAAGTGCGCTTGTTGCTGCTGCAATTGCGCAGCCCTGTGAGCCTGCAGCGCCTCGTTGCTGTTGGCCTTGAGGATGGTGTCCGGGTCAATCCCAGCCTGCGCCAGGTATTTCGCCATCGGCCCCAGCTGTGCCTGTAGAGCAGGATCTTGGAACGCGACCTGTTGACGCTGGGCTTGCTCTTGCTTGGCCTGGGCTTGTTGGAGGGCCATCTGTTGCTGTTGCTGTTGCACGGCGATCATCTGTTCGCGGTACTGCTGCAGAGCTTGCGCGCGTTGCATCTCGGACATACCCGCGAGTGCCTGGCCCATACGAGCACCGCCGCTGGGATTGCCGGCCTGTGGACCAGAGTTCGCAAGCAACTGGGTGCCGAGCTGACCGAGCGGCGTATTCAGCCCACCGATCCCTTGGTTAAGCATTTCCATAATCGTGGCCATGAGTTTTTCCCCCAATCGGGCAAACGCCCGGTCTCTAATGCACAGTTGGTTTGTCCGGCGCTGCCGGTGTCAGTGACGCGATAGCACGGTCGTACTGCGCTGTGGATGGGTCAGCGTCCGGGGCGGCGTGACAAGCGGGCCGCACGGCCGGGTGGTACTTACCCGCATCTATCGCTGCGAACTCAGCAGCGAGGAACTGCTCGGCGCCCGCGAGTGGCGTGTCGGTGGCTTCCGGGTGCTGGGCGAACATTTCGGTCAGGGTCATGGCTGCGTTTCCTGTGGCGTGGTTCGGGTGTGGGTTCGGGCCTGGCGGCGAGCACTGCGACGCTTGCCGAGGTCTGTCTGCTCTTGCCGGATCAGCGCTTCCACCTGGGTGCGCAGCTCGGGCGTCAGAAGGCTGTGGTCGCGGGGCACTACTTCGAGCACACCGTCGATCTCGAGCATGCTGTGGGCATCAAGAAAGCGGGCCATCGGCGATTTCCTCTTGCGGTAGACGGCAGGCGCAAGGCTCAACCGAAGTCGCGCCTCGACATCACTGAGGAACCCGGTACGACTCAAGATGAATTCTGCGAGCTGCTGCAGCTGGTAGCACAGCTGTGGGCGACCCTGGTTGCCGTCGTGGATCGGCAGAGTCGTGGGGAGTTCATGGCGGTGTTCACTGAAGAACGTCCGGTCGAGTCCGGCCAGGTCGGCCAATTGCGACAGGGTGACGACTTCGGTTTGTGATGGCGCTTGCGGCTTGTCCACTTTCACCTACCCCCCGGCCGGTGATTTTCTGGTACGTGCCATTATAAGAACTATTATTCCATTTAGATATTGGCCAAAATGAATTTATTGTGGTATGGGCGAGCAATCCGACAGGCGGCTGGTAAAGCTGTGCTTAGCGCTTAGCTGTTTAATTCGGCGGACCCTAAACTAGCGACGTAAGCCTCTAATAAATTTATAAATTTTTAACGGGGGAAATTAAGGGCATAGGGGTTTGGGTTAAACCTCTATCACTCTTGCGCAGGCCCCGCACATGGCACAGCGGGCTGCGGTCTTAGAATTTTTTAAAAATTCTGCGGCTTTACACTGCTGAATATGTG
>NZ_SCOO01000022.1:0-100820 GCF_005502415.1 Pseudomonas sp. G(2018)
CAACCCCACCTCTGGAAAACCTACCTCCTGTTCCTCGCCCCCATGGTCCTCTCCAACTTCCTGCAATCCATGTCCGGCACCGTCAACAGCATCTACATCGGCCAGATGCTCGGCACTCAAGCGCTGGCGGCGGTTTCGGGGATGTTCCCTATCGTGTTTTTCTTCATCGCCCTGGTCATCGGCCTCGGCGCGGGTGCCGGTGTGTTGATCGGCCAGGCCTGGGGTGCGCGGGAGCCGCATCTGGTGAAGGCCATCGCCGGGGCGACGTTGATGTTGGGGTTGTTGATCGGGTTGGCAGCGGCGGTGTTGGGGAGTGTGTTTGCGCGGTCTTCGCTGGTGGGGTTGGGGACGCCGGGGGATGTGCTGGACGATGCGGTTTCGTATGCCCATGTGATGTTGTGGTTCATGCCGTCGCTGTTGGTTTTTGTGTTGTTCACGCAGTTGCTGCGCGGGGTGAGTGACACGATGTCACCGTTGTTGGCGTTGGTGGTGTCGACCGTCGTCGGCCTGGCGCTGACGCCGGCGTTTATTCGCGGCTGGTTCGGGTTGCCGATGCTAGGGATTCAGAGTGCGGCGTTTGCCGGGTTGGCGGGGAACCTGGCGGCGATGGGCTGGCTGGCGTGGCGCTTGATTCGCAAGGGGCATCCGTTGGCGCCGGACCGGGAGTTTTTGGCGGCGATGAAGCTGGACATGGCGATCCTTGGCAAGGTGCTGCGCATCGGCTTGCCCACCGGGTTGCAGATGGTGGTGTTGTCGCTGTCGGAGCTGGTGATTCTGGCGCTGGTGAACCAGCACGGTTCCCAGGCGACGGCGGCGTATGGGGCGGTGACGCAGATCGTCAATTACGTGCAGTTTCCGGCGTTGTCGATTGCCATTACCGCGTCGATCCTCGGGGCGCAGGCAATCGGGGCAGGGCGTATCGAGCGCATCGGGCCGATTTTGCGCACGGGGTTGATGATCAATGTGTGCCTGACCGGTGGCCTGGTGGTGTTGGGGTATTTGCTGTCGCACTGGTTGCTGGGTTTGTTCCTCACCGAGGAGGCGACGCGGAGCATGGCCGAGCATTTGTTGCACATCATGCTCTGGAGCCTGTTGGTGTTTGGCTTCCAGGCGATTATCGGCGGGATCATGCGTGCCAGCGGTACGGTGATGGTGCCGGTGGCGATTTCGATTGTGTGTGTGGTGGGCGTGCAATTGCCGGTGGCGTATCTGCTGGATGCGCGGTTCGGGCTGCAAGGGGTGTGGATGGCTTTTCCGGTGGCGTATCTGGGGATGCTGGCGTTGCAGGTGCTGTACTACAAGAGGGTTTGGCAGCATCAGAAGATTGAGCGGTTGGTGTAGGGGCGAGAGTATCTGAGATCAATGTGGGAGCGGGCTTGCTCGCGAAAGCGGTGGGCCAGCTTGCATGAATGTTGACTGGGCTGCCGTCTTCGCGAGCAAGCCCGCTCCCACAGGAATTGGTGGTGAAGTTGAAAGTCAGGCATGACCGGACTTGCTGCCGGCCACCGTCGCGCCGAGAATCCATGGGTGGGGGAATTGATATCCGACAGGCGTGATCGCCTGAGGAGGTTTTCAAATGGGCCCCTCATCACAAACCATCCTGCAGAACCGCGCCGCCGCCGGGCGACGCCTGGTGGAGCCGCTGCTCCCATACGCCCATCGCGCCGATGTCATTGTCCTGGCCTTGCCCCGTGGCGGGGTGCCGGTGGCTTATGAAGTGGCCCAAGCGCTGGAGGTGCGCCTGGACCTGATGCTGGTGCGCAAGCTCGGGGTGCCGTCGCATCAGGAGTTCGCCATGGGCGCGATTGCCAGTGGCGGTATTCAGATTCTCAATGAACAGGCGCTGCGGGTGCACCCGATCGATAAGGCCGCGTTCGATGCCGTGGTCGACCGGGAGACGAAAGAGCTCAAGCGTCGTGAGCAGGTGTATCGCGGGTCGCGTCCGCCGCTGCAGCTCAAGGATCAGGTGGTGATCCTGATCGACGACGGCCTGGCCACCGGCGCCTCGATGCTGGCGGCGATTCATGCGGTGCGGGTGCATGCGCCGTCACGCCTTGTGGTCGCCGTGCCAGTGGCGCCGATTGAAACGGCCGAGGCGTTGCGCAGAGAGGTGGATGAGTTGATCTGCCCGCTGATCCCCGAATGGCTGATGTCGATTGGTTATTTCTACATGGATTTTTCCCAGACGACGGATAAGGAAGTCATGGATCTGTTGCAGCGAGCGTGGCAGCGTGAGCTGGAGCAGTAGCGGATAAAGATCGACGCCCTCGCTGGCTATCCCATGGCCCGGTCGGCTTACCGTCAGATAGTCGCAGTCCGCTCAGGGGTGGAATAAACGGCGGTTCTTTGCTTTAGTCCACCGTGCGCTCGACACCTCAAACCATGAGGGGCCTCGCCCCGGAGAGTCCCATGAACTCTCGATTTTCACGTTTCATCGCGTTGGCTGTCATCCTTGTGCCGGGCGTTTTGCCCGGCGCCCATGCCGTCGAATACACCGACGTGAACGCCACGGCAAGCACCATCAGTTTCACCTACAACCAGATGGGGTCGAGGGTGTATGGCACCTTCGGCAAGTTCGAGGGCGAACTCGATTTCGATACCCGTCATCCCGAAGCGGCCCGCGCCAGATTGACCATTGACCTCGACAGCATCGATGCCGGCAGTGAAGACGCCAATACGGAATTGCAAAAACCTGCCTGGTTCGACACCGCCAGTTATCCGGTGGCGACTTTCGAGTCGACCCGGTTTAAAGACCTTGGCAACAACCGTTACCGGATCACTGGCAATCTCACGCTCAGGGGGCTGACCCGGGAAGTGACGGTGCCGGTATTGCTGAAGGCGGATAACGCCATTGGCATTTTCGACGGCGAACTGGTACTCAAACGCAGCGACTTCAAGATCGGCGACGGTGAGTGGGCCGACACGATGGTCTCCGACGGCATCAACATCCGGTTCCGGATGGTTGCGCCGCAGCGCTGATATTGTCGGCCGTTGCGATGCAGACAGATCAACTTAGCATCATACAAAGACTTTTTGATCTTCCGATTTGCGTTTTCTGAGTTCGGCCAGCATCTCTTTTTCGTTCATTCCATTAGCCCAGGAAGGGCGCAGTTGAAAATGAGGTTGATCCTTGAAGCTCTTCCAGTTGCCTCCCCAGTCCAGGCCCAGATCCATTCCCAGTAAACCGAGGGCTTTGTATTTGGGTGAACTGCCTAAGTAATCGGTGCCTTCAAAAATGCCGATGTCAAACGCAATGCCGAAATTATGGTTGGATTGCCCACCTTTGGCATTGGTGACTTTTGGGCCATTGTCAGGACGACCCTTGGCGTAGAGTGCATCCTGTTCGGCGTAAGTTCGGTGTCCGCTGATGACTTTGGCTTGAATGCCGTTGAGTGCAGCTTTCTGAATGAGTGCGACGGCATAGGGTTGGACTTCCGGCAGCAAGGTTTCAATGTTTTTCTTGCTTCTGGCATCGAGCCCTGTCATCGCCGTACTCACCAGTGACGGTGCTTGATCGGGTATCAACCGCTTGGCAATTGCCGTCCAGGTTTGCGGGCCGGCTTTGCCGTCGACCTCGACACCAAGTTCCTTCTGGACAGAGCGGATCAGTTTTTCAATGTCCATGTTTGTGCTCCAGTAGCAGTCAAAGATCAAATGAGCGTTAGATGTCGTTATTTCAATAAATTAACAAGCTATAACGGTTGCCTTAAGTGTGTGTTTTATGGGTGTTACGGTTTTTGTAATGCTTGCTTTACAGTTGTTTATATTGAGGTGTTATTAGGTGTGCTAGTTATTTATAAGTTAGCTGGATGGCAGGGTTTTGTTCTAATTAATTGAAATAACGTGGGACTTCGCCAGGCCTTTTCATGCGTTGGCTGAAGTGTTGGCGAGAGGGCAATCTGATCTACGCTTCAGAGCATCATCCAGGAGGATCAACCCATGAACTCAAGACTCTCCCTGCTTTGCGTTTTGGTTCTTGTCGGTTGTGTGCAAAACCCGGCCGATATCAAGTTGGACGTCACCGAGCATCACAACCTCCCTGAACCGAAAATTGCATTTCTGGGCGTTGGTGGCTGGCTGCTGCATTGGAAAGGCGAAGGCCTGTTGCTGGCGCCCTCGTTCAGTAACCCTGCCTTTCTTGGGATCAAGGGCATTCCGCCGTTGCGGGTACGGGCGAACAATCGCAAGATCGATATCTACATGCCGCCGGCCAATGACGTGAAAATGCTCCTGGTCGGACATGCCCACTATGATCACCTGATGGATGTCCGGCGGGTGATGGAAGTGCACACGCCCAATGCGAAAGTAGTCGGCTCCGAGACTGTCGCGCATATCCTCGCTGTAGAACCTCGCATCCCGGTCATCGTGCCCGACAGGGCAGAGATCACCAAATACGATGATCCGACAGTGAAGGGAACCTGGTTCTACTCGTCGGGAGACCGGATGACCGATGGTGAGCGCCTGGCAAAAAAAACGGGATTGCCGCCCAAAGGTTTGATCCGGGCCATGCCGCTGGAAAGCATGCATGCCGGTCACATTCTTGGCCAGAACCTGCTACCAGGCGCCTATGACGATGAGCTGGAGAAAGTACCGATTTACATCCGGAACTGGAAACTGGGCCATAAAACCCTGGCGTGGGTTATCGATCTGCTGGGTGAGGATGGAAAGCCGGTGTACCGCATCCACTACCTGGACAGTGCCGCAGATCCGCCTTTTGGTTTTCCGCCGCTCATTGCCGACTCGAAACCTTACGATGTGGAGATTCTTTCAGCCGGCGACTGGCAGCAGGTGTCGTCGTATCCCGATTCGCTGCTGAGAGTGACCCGGCCTCGATTGGTGTTGGTCGGGCACTGGGAAAACTTCTTCGGCAACAATCTTGAGGAGCCCGCGCAGACGATACCGGGGCAAACCCCGCTCAAGATGATCGAAAGAATCAAGCGTACGCTTCCGGGGATCGAGGTCGTGGTGCCAGAGCCACTGTCCGAGGTGGCTCTGCCGGCTGCACAGTGACATTGTCCCATGACGTTTGGTGCTGCATTGGCGTCCGGTCCACGTTGCATGAACCGGGCGCCAGTCGGGTTACCTCATTTCACCGTTATCGGTACCGTCACGGACTTGCCGAATGTCGAACTGATGGTGACGGTCGGGTTCGGAGCCGGGCCGGCGCCGGTGGTGGTGACCGATACCCGCCAGCGCGCGCCGGTGCCGGTTGGCGTGAGGATCGCGTTACCCAGGTTGAGTGGCCCGGCGGTGGTTGATGCGGTCACCGTCAGTGTGTTGCCGGTGCCGCGCGAGGTGGTGCCGGCCAGCTCCCAGGTGTAGCGGCTGTTGCTGCGGACCGAAACCGAAGCGCTGGTGACCACCAGGTCTTCGTTGACCGCCGCGGGCGTTACCGCCACAGACACCGTTGCCGGTTCCGAGACGGCATCCTTGGCGTCGCTGGCCTGGTAGGTGAAGGCTGCGGTGAACGGTGCGGTAATGGTGGAGGGTGGGGTGTAGATCACCCGTACGCCGTCGGTGCTGACCGTGCCCATGCCCGAATCCGGCTGGGCCAGACCCACCACTTTGAGCGGCAGGTTGCCGTCCGGGTCGGTGTCGTTGGCCAGAACGTTGATGGTCACCGGTTGCCCATTATTGCTGGCAGCACTGTCAGGGTTGGCCACGGGTTTTTTGTTCTGGTCTTCGTCGTCATCACCATTGCCGCCATCGCCATTGCGGAAGGTCGGCAGCGCGGCAGAGGCGACGTAGGTGACACCGTCCCAGCCGGGCAGGGGCGTTGGCATCAACTGGAACTGACCCGGATGCTCGATATCCCAGCGCAGCAGCATCGAGGTGTCCTCGTGCTGGGTGTTGTGGCAGTGTTCCATGTAGGTTCCGGCGAACTCGCGGAAGTGGATCGCCATTTCCACGTCCACTGAACTGTCGATGCCTTCGCCGATGCGATACACGTCCTTGCGCGCGCCTTTTTCCCATTCCGGTGGCGCCTTGCCGTCGCGGCTGAGGATGATGCCTTCTTCGAAATGCACGTGCACCGGATGGTTCCAGCCGTTACCGCCGTTCTTGATTTTCCACACTTCCAGCGTGCCGTCGCCGGCGTAGCCGCCATCGGTCGGGCCGTTGGCCAGTTGCGGGGCGGCGCTGAGTCGCCGTGAGTCCATCTGGTAGCCAAAACCTCCATCGGTCTTGATGGTCCAGGGGGCTTCGTCGGTGCCGTCGGAGCGGCCGAAAATGAACTCGCGATGCCGCGCCACCTTGAGCTTGGCCTGGTCGGTGGGGCTGTTACGGTCGAGGGTCAGCGCAATCATGGTCTTGCCCGCCGCCTTGCCCGGTTTCGCTGGCTCGTAATCCGCCGGGTTCATGCTGACGTCCTGGCCGCTGTAAGGCTGAACCACCAGTTGCATGAACTTGCCCACCACCGGGTCGCCGTTGTCCCACTCAGGTCCTTTGCTGCCCTGCTTGATCACCGCCTTGTACTTCTCGGACAGCACGTCGGCCAGGCTCAGAGGGTCATCTTTCGGACCCTTGCCGGTCTGGTGTTCCATCAGGTTGACGAAGTACAGCTTGTCGCCAGTCCTGATCCCGTTTTTCGCGAAGTTGACGATGATGTCGAAGCGTTCGGCGATGCCTTGGGTCGGCAGGATGGCATTGTGGTTCTGCTTATCGCCATCGCCGTCCAGGTCCATGCTGCCGTCGAACGGCACCGCGTGTTCCATGAGGTTGCCGTCGTTGCCGATCATGTGGAAAGGCACGCGGGTGTAGGACACCCCGGAACCCGACGGCCCCGGAAACTCGCCGCCGTTGCCGGCGACTTCACGTACCAGGGCAATCCTGAAATAGCGCGACACCGAGCCATTGAGGATGCGGAAGCGATAACTGCGCGCCCGTACTTTCAGGCGTGGCTGGTACTGCCAGTTGACCAGGATCTGGTCGCCAAGAAAGCCGTCGGTGTTGAACGGGTTGAACCACAGTTGACCGTTTTGATCCCAGGCCTTGTCGGCGACCACCAGGTTGACGTCATAGTCGCGGTTGCCCCAGGGCATTGCCGAACCGCTGGGCAAACGCAGGTTGACACCGTCCTCGATCGCTTCGTTGCCGCGATCCAGGGCGCTGTAGTAGTTCATCATCACCGCGTTGCCCTTGTAGACGTTCTGCGCGGTGAAATCGAGCATGTGGTCGTGGAACCAGTGGGTACTCATGGTTTCGCGCCAGTCGCCACGGATCTTGATCGTGCCGTTATCGCAGGTTTTGAGGCCGGGGGTGGCATCGTTGACGAACAGTTTCTCGCCCGCTGCGCAGGGGAACGCCGCGCGTGGGTCTTCAGCCTTGGTGTTGATGGTGTCGTAACCGGCCAGTTGCAGCGGCCAGCGATAGTCGTAGTACTGCCCCGGAAAGAAAAACGCGTTGGTGTAGCCGTCGCTTTCGGCGGGGGAGTGGCCGTTGTGTTCGTGGGTACTGATGGTGTGCAGGCCGAACCCCATGTTGGCGGCTGGATCGATCGGCAGGGCGTTGTAGTGACGCATCAGCAGCGGTTGGCCGTAGCGGACCATGAGCAGTTTGGGCGGCACGGTGCCGTCGAAGGTCCACAGCGAGTTGTGATTCTGCACCGGCATTTTCGAATGGAAGCGCACGTCGATGCCCTTGGTGGTGCCCGCCGTTTCCGGAATGTCGGAGGTCTGGTAGTAGAGCCCGCCGGGGGCGAACTCACCGACGGCGTAGTTGTGCAATTGCTTGCGGTCGCGCAGGCCGAGGTTGGTCCGCGCGCCGGCTTGCACGGTCTTGAAATCCACCTGTGGGTAGAACTCGTTCCAGCGCTGGTGCGACCAGCCTTTTCCCGGTGGCCGCCCTTCGGCGGGCGAACCCACCGGGTGACGGTTGAGGAAGGTTTCGATCTGGGCTTTCCAGGGGTTGCGGTCCAGCACATTGGAGTATTGCGACGGAAACGGGAACAGCCCTGGCTGGCGCATGAAGGCATCCAGCGCGGCACTGGAAGGGCCACTGCGGGCGACGCTGTTCGGGTCCTGCTGCGGTGCCGGGCCGAGGGTGGGAACGGGGAACGTCAGGGGGGGCGCCGGGATCGTCGGGTCGAGTTTTTCTTTGCCGAATTCTTCGAACAGCAGCAGTTGCTGGGTGAACGGTTCGGCGCCGAACAACGGGCTGGGTTTGCCGTTGGTGGGGTAGTTGAATGAGGTCTGCAAGCTCGGTGGCAGCACGTTGTCGGCCCGTGGCGTGTTGCGGTCGCCATACGCACCGTTGGGCAAGGCCAGTGCGCCCTGGTTGGTCTCGGGCATGGTTTTCAAGGCTTCCAACGCGGCTGCCGGGTCGGCGGGCGGGTTGTAGTAGGCCGAGGGGTCGGTCGGTGACGGTTGGCTTTCGTCGTCCATCGGCGCCGCGCTGACCGAGGCCAGGCTGGCGGTAATCAGCATGACCGAGGCCACGCTTGACCTGCACATGAAGCTGAGCGAACTGAACGCTGGTGCTACGGTTTTCATTTGGTTTCCCCTGCAGACGTGCCAAATTGGCGAAACCCGCCATCCCCGATGCAGAGGGGACGACTGCGTTGCGGTACCAGCGCCGGTGCAACTGTTGCGCCATCATCGGGCAGGGGCAGATAACGTTCTGATTAATCAGCAGGTTGTTTCTAATTGTTTCGTGGTTGATTCAATGAGCAGTGGGGGATATTCCTCAGTTGCGGGGAAATGCCTTTATTTCATTGGGTTACTGTCACCATTCATGGGTGGTTGTTTACTGAACATGACCGCTTTAAAGCAAGTGAGAGTTGTTATCGAATAAATTTGTATCAGTTCTTTGCGGTTAATCAGGGCGCACGAGCAAACCTCGCAGCACGATATGATAGGCAGCCATCGCCCCCTCGGAGTCATCCCCTGCAATGCCCCAGATCACCCACTTCAAAACACCGTGCCCCGAGCACATCAACAGCCAGATCCTGCAGATGGTGGTCGACAACCTGACTGACATCAGCATGGTTGCGATACCGCCGAGCAACCTGCTGTACAACGTTTACCAATACGCGATCGGTTATGAGGTGCACCTGTATCTGGAGGCGTTGAACGGGGCGAAAGGGATCGATGTGGAACTGCTCGTTGCCACCGACCTGGATGACCCGGAACAGGTGATCGGCTTTGTGCTGTACCTGCCGGTCAAGGACGATCCCGAGGCCTGTGGGGTGGCGTACATGGCGGTGCACGGCAGCCATCGGCGCCAGGGCATCGCGCGCCGGATGCTGCGGGAAATGGTCGGTCGTTATCCCCATGCCGAGCTGACCTGTGCAGTGAGCAAGGTGCCGTTTTTCGAGGCGATGGGTTTTCAAGTGGTAGGCGCGCGCGCCACCCAGGTGCTGATGAACACCCGCGACCACGGCAGCGATGGCTTGATGGCGCTGCTGGACGTGGCATCGATCTACAGCTCGCTGGAAGTGCGGCAGATCCATACGTATCTGCTGCAAAAACACGGCAAGCGGGCCATGCTCGATGCGGAGAAACAGCGGGATCGGCATCTGGACCAGTTGACGCGCAAGGCCAATGAGTTTGTGCGCGAGCGGTTGGGGGTAGGGGCGGTGCCGGTCAGTGGGCCGCGGTTGCGGTTGGTTTAATAACTTGAGCTGACACCAGGGAACCCTGTGGGAGCGGCGGTGCGACGATTCGACTTGCCCGCGATAGCGGTGGGTCAGCCACCTCAATGTCGATTGACACTGCCTCATCGCGGGCAAGCCCGCTCCCACAGTTGTCCGCGTTTGTAATCAGGACAGCTTCACATTCATCGTAATCCGCGCCGTAAATACCTTCTTGCCTTCAACATCGTGAATGTCCACCGGCACGATCTTGTCACCCTCCGTCGTCCAGTCCACCGCCTCGCCGTCAGCCACCGCCGTCACATCACTCTTGGCCTTGGCCAGGTATTCGACTGTCATGCCCTTGGGAATCCAGCGTGCGCCGGCGGGGATGGACACGTCGGTCATCATCCCGGCGGCCAGTTCGGCGGCGTTGCACATCGCAATCGCGTGAACGGTGCCTAAGTGGTTGGTGATCTCCCGGGCGAACGGCACCTGCACGCTGGCCGAGCCTTTGCGCAAGTCCGTGACCAGCGGGTTGATGGTGGAGAAGTACGGCGCCACCTTGCAGGCCATCTGGCTGAACGCTTGCGGGCCTGCGCTGTTGAACAGGCTGAGGAACTGACTCATGTAGAAGCCTCTCTGGATGATGGTTTTCGGAATATTTTTCCGTAACAGAATATTGTTCTGTTGCGGAACAGTATTCTGTTGGCGGAAAATCTGTCAACCTAGCGCCACTTGTCCGTTGGCAACCGCCAGCCATTACCCACGTTTTTTTGGTCTGTGTTGAGTATGGAAACTTCAGATTTACTCGAGCGCTGCTACCCCGGCCGCCGCGCCGAACTCAAGCGCGACATTTTTCGCAAGGCCCTCAAGCTGTTCAACGAACAGGGAATCGAGGCGACCACCATCGAGATGATCCGCGCGCAGTGCGATACCAGCGTCGGCGCGATCTACCATCATTTCGGCAACAAAGAGGGCCTGGTGGCTGCGTTGTTTTTCACCGCGCTGGATGACCAGGCCAGGCTGCGCGACAGCTACATGGCCGACGCCGAAACCACGCAAGCAGGTGTGCAGGCCCTGGTACACAGCTACGTGGATTGGGTCGACAGCCAGCCCGAATGGGCGCGCTTCCAGTATCACGCGCGATTCGCCGTGACCAGGGGACCGCACAAGGACGAACTTGCCACCCGCAACAAGGCGCGCAACAAGATGCTGCTGGAATGGCTGTCGGATCCCGCGCATCGGGATCAATTGGGGGGCTTTCCGGCCGAGTTGATGCCGTCGCTGATCATCGGCCAGGCCGACAGCTACTGCCGCGCCTGGTTGTCGGGCCGGGTCAAGGGTAGCCCGAAGGCCTACCGGGAGATGCTGGCCGAGGCGGCATGGCGGTCGGTTGCTGCTTCCGAAAATCACTGACGACCCTGTGGGACGTGTTGGTTTTCAGAGGTTAAAAAAGAGCCTCAAAGCTCTTTGATGGGGAGGAAGTGGAGCCATTGAGGCTCAAGATGCGCATGAAGCAGGCGGTGAGCTTGATAGGGGTTCAATGCACTCACCACCTACGCAACGGCTTGAGCAAGCAAGCGGCTGCGCATAATCATCGTAGAAAGATGGGGGTTCGCCCTCAAGTACCGCTAGTCGAATCCCCCCAAAACGGTCAGCTTCTGCGAGGGTGTTGACCCGGCCAACCCGCCTGATTCAAGGCCTTGAGCAATGTCTCGGCGTCCAACCCAGGTACCCCATGCCCGTTACCTTCGGTCGTCTCGGCGGCCAGCAGAGCATTGATGATGGCCTCTTCCACGGCTTCGGTGGCCGCCAGGAACAATTCACTGATGTGATCGTTATTGACCATGCTCAGGTTGCCGGTGGTCGGCGCGCGTTTGCTCTCGTAGGCCGCGGGTGGCACGTGCGCATTGCCGGTGGCGAAGGCGATGAAAATGTCGCCGCTGTGGTCTTCATTACCGCCGCCGGTGCGGGCCAGACCAAGGCTGGCCCGTTGCGCCAGGCGCGTGCATTGATGCGGCAGCAACGGTGCATCGGTGGCCAGGCAGACCACGATCGAACCCATGCCCGGATGCGGCAGCGACGCTTTGAGAAACGGCGAGTCGACCTGTTCCATGTAGCGCCCGACCGGGTAACCGTCGACGCGCAGTTCATTGCGGATGCCATGGTTGGCCTGGACGATGGCGCCGACGGTCCAGCCGCCCTGGGCACTGTTCAAACGCCGCGACGCGGTGCCGATGCCACCCTTGAATTCGTGGCAGATCATGCCGCTGCCACCCCCCACATTGCCTTCGACCACCGGGCCGCTTACCGCCGTGCGCACTGCTTCAGCCACGTGTTCGGGCTTTACGTGAAAGCCGTTGATGTCGTTGAGCAAACCATCGAAGGTCTCCAGCACCACCGGCATGTTCCAGTAGAGCCGTCCGTCATCCGGTTGCTGCTCGCGGTCCACAACGATCAGCGCATCACGTACCACACCGAGGCTGTGGGTGTTGGTGAAAGCGATCGGGCTGGTCAGAAGGCCGGCCTCGCGAATCCACTCCAGTCCCGTGGCGTCGCCGTTGCCGTTGAGTACATGGACACCGGCAAAACACGGCTGCTGGCTAGTGGAACCGGCACGGGGTTCGATCACGGTGACACCCGTCAGGATGTCACGACCCTGGGCGGTGCGACCTCGCACATTGCTGTGGCCGACCCGCACGCCGGGTACATCGGTGATGGCGTTGAGCGGGCCGGGTTGCAGTTGGCCAAACTGAATGTTCAGGTCGCGGGCACGTGGTTTCATGGGGATTCTCATCTTCAATTCGTGGCAGGAAAAAGTTGTCTGGTTGGGCGCAAAAACTGTGGGAGCGAGCAGGCTCGCTCCCACAGGTGGATTGCAGTGTCTGGATTACTGTCCGTTCTTGACCTTGCTCCAGATCCTCGTGCGCACGCGCTCGGTCGCCGGCGGTAAAGGTTGCAAGGTGAACAACGTGGCCAGCGCCTCGGCCGATGGATAAACGGCAGGATTGGTCCGGGTCGCTTCGGCCACCAACGCAGTCGCATTGCGGTTGCCGTTGGGGTAGTTGAGGTGGTTACTGACGGGGGTGATGACTTCGGCGCGCATCAAGTAATCGATGAAGGCCAGGCCCTGTTGCGGATGCGGTGCGTCCTTGAGCAACACCAGCGTGTCGAACCACACCGGCGCGCCTTCCTTGGGCAGGCTGTAGGCGATCTTCACGCCGTTGCCCGCCTGTTCGGCGGTGGCCTTGGCCTCCAGCATCGCCCCGGACCAACCTACCGCCACACAGATGTTGCCGTTGGACAGGTCGCTGATGAACTTCGACGAGTTGAAGTAGGCAATATGCGGACGCAGCTTGAGCAGCAACGCTTCGGCCTTCTTGTAATCCTCGGGGTGGGTGCTGTTGGGCGGCAGGCCGAGGTAGTGCAGGGCGACCGGCAGCATTTCCGCAGGGGAGTCGAGCATCGCCACGCCGCATTCGCCGAGTTTGGCCAGGTTCTCTTCCTTGAACACCAGGTCCCAGGAATCCACCGGCGCCTTGTCGCCGAGTACGGCGCGCACCTTGTCGATGTTGTAGCCGATGCCGTTGGTGCCCCATAGGTACGGCACGGCGTACTGGTTACCCGGATCGTTGTTGGCCAGTTTCGCCAGCAGGTCGGTGTCCATGTTCTTGAAGTCGGGCATTTGGGCCCGGGGTAATGGCGCCAGCGCACCGGCCTTGATCAGCGTCGGCAGGCTGAAGTTGCTGGCCACCACCACGTCGTAGCCGCTGCGGCTGGTCAGCAGTTTGCCTTCCAGCACTTCGGCGCTGTCGAAGGTGTCGTAGACCGGCTGGATCCCGGTGTCACGCTTGAAGTCTTGCAGGGTATTGGGACCGATGTAGTCGTACCAGTTGTACACGTGGACGGTCGGAGCTTCGGCAGCAACCGCCGACAGCGAGGCCGCCAGGCAGGCGCCCAAGCCCAGATTGAAATACGAGCGGTGACCACTCATGATGCGGCACTCCTGGCCTGCTGCGGCCGGTGATATTCAGGAGCTTGCAGCGTATCGACCGGGGTGGCCGTTACCCATTCCCATCATGGGTTACTCGAAAGGGGTAGTGTGTGGACGCGTTGTTGAAAGAGTTGCCGCTACACCAGGGCTTGGCGCGGGTGTTCGGCGCGTTGGGCGAGGGTGGATTCTGGCGGGCGCTGGTCGACACCCTGCGCCTGCTGGTGCCGCTGGACAATGCGCTGGTCGCGGTGATGCGGCCCGGTCGAGTGCCGCGCCTGCTGATCGATTTCGACGCAAAAGGCAGCGGCGACGAGCACGAGGAACTGGCCGATTACAGCGCCGGCATGTACCTGCTCGACCCGTTCTACCTGGCCGTGTGCGCCGGCATCGCCGACGGCTTGCACAGCCTTGACTCGGTGGCGCCCGACCAGTTCCAGCAAAGCGAGTACTACCTCAGTTACTTCCGCTCGGTGGTCGGCGGTGACGAGTTGCAGTTTATGGTCAACCTCGATGGCGCCGTACTCGGCCTGTCCCTGGGACGCTCGACCCGCTTCAGCCTTGAAGAGCAGGGCCGCCTGCTGTGCGTGCGCGACTGGGTGCTGGCCGCCATGCGCCGACACCTGCAACTGCTGCCGCCGGAAGGTCCGATTGCCGAACCTGCTGCCCGCGACCTGGCAACCCTGCTCGACCGTTTCGACGCGCGCCTGTCAGCCCGCGAAATCGAAACCGCACGGCTGATTCTCCAGGGCTTCTCCAGCAAGGCCATCGCCCAGCAAATGGGTATCTCTCCGGAGACGGTGAAGGTCCATCGACGCAACCTCTATCACAAGCTCAATGTGAACGGGCATGGCGAGTTGTTTGCGTTGGTGTTGCAGCCGCGTCAGGCAGGATTGTCCTGGTGATTCGGTCTTACTGCCGAAACACCAGAGCCTTCAACCCGCACTCGATATCCGCATCCGGAAACTCCGGCGGATTGTCCAGCCGTTGCTCGAAGCGCAGGCTCGGCGCTTCACGGGTCACACCTTCGATGAGGAAATCCGCACCGAATGCCGGGTCGTTCATGCACGCCAGTACCGTGCCTTGCGGGCTGAGCAGTTCCGGGAGGCGGCGCAGCACGCGCTGGTAATCCTTGGTCAGCAGGAAACTGCCTTTCTGAAACGAGGGCGGGTCGATGATCACCAGATCGTACGGGCCCTTGCCGATCACCTTGCCCCAGGACTTGAACAGGTCGTGACCGAGAAATGTGACCTTGCCCAGGTCATGTCCGTTGAGCCGGTGGTTGTCGCGGCCACGGCTCAGGGCCGGGCTGGACATGTCCAGATTGACCACGTGGGTCGCGCCACCTTCGATGGCCGCCACCGAAAAGCCGCAGGTGTAGGCGAACAGGTTCAGCACCCGTTTGCCCTCGGCATTGGCCCGCACCCAGTCGCGGCCGTAGCGCATGTCGAGAAACAGACCGGTGTTCTGCTTGCGGCCCAGGTCCACCCGGTATTTCAGCCCGCCCTCGGTAATGGTCAATTCGTCGATTTCTTCCCCGAGCAGCCATTCGGTGGTGCTTTGCAGCAGGTAGCGATGTTGCAGCAACAGGGTATGCGCGCCCGATTGTGCCCACTGCGCTGACTGGGTGATCGCCATCAGCAACTGCTTCAAATCGTCCAGTTGCGAAGGCTCCGGCTCCTTGAACAGCGCCACCAATATCACGCCCTGCAACCAGTCGACCGTCACTTGCTCCAGCCCTGGCCAGCAGCGACCACGGCCATGGAACAGGCGGCGGGTTTCGGAAGGGGCGGCTGCCAGGGCGGTCAGCAAATGCGCGTGGAGCGTGGCGAGGGCGTCAGGGGTCATCGGTCTGGGTCGGCAATTTCAGGGGGCGGCATTTAACCATACTCGCGCCATTGGTGGACTACACCCTGTGGGAGCGAGCCGGCTCCCACAGGGTCTTCCACAGTTTTTTCTCGGGCTGCGAGTTATCACGATTAATTTAACTTTACGTGAGGATTTGGCGATCTCCGGCTGTCCATACTTGCCCCTAACGAACAACAACCGGGAGCCGGACATGTCGCAGTCAACTGCTTCACCCAAGGCCAGCCACCCTCGCTGGCTGAGGCTCACCCATTGGCTCAACGCCCTGGCGGTGCTGGTGATGGTCACCAGCGGTTGGCGCATCTACAACGCCTCGCCGCTTTACGATTTCAGCTTCCCGAAATCGATCACCCTCGGCGGCTGGCTCGGCGGTGCCTTGCAATGGCATTTCGCGGCGATGTGGTTGCTGGCGATCAACGGCCTCGTCTATCTGCTCATCAACCTGCTCAGTGGGCGTCTGAAACGACGGTTTTTTCCGGTCTCGCCCAAAGGCGTGCTGCATGACCTGTGGTCCGCATTGCGGGGAAAGCTCGGTCACGCCGACCTGAGCCATTACAACCAGGTGCAACGAGTGGCGTACCTGTTCGTGATGGTCGACATCACATTGCTGGTGATCTCGGGCCTGGTGTTGTGGAAGTCGGTGCAGTTCCCGTTGTTGCGTGAACTGATGGGCGGTTATGAAGCCGCGCGGCATGTGCACTTCATCGCGATGGCGCTGTTGGTGGCGTTCGTGGCGGTGCATCTGGTGATGGTCGCGCTGGTTCCCAAAACACTGCTGGCCATGATCGTCGGTCGTAAGGAACACGTATGAAAAAGCCCATTCGAGACTCAGGACTGGACGAGTCGTCCATCCTGACCGACGCCCGGAAAATCCTTGCGCCGCAGATCGAGGACCGCTCCCGTCGCTCGTTCCTGCTGCGTGGCTTGACCCTGGGTGGCGTAGCCATGTTGTCCGGTTGCAACCTGACCGACAGCGACAGCGTCGAGACCGCGTTGTCATCCATGTCGCGCTTCAACGATCGGGTGCAGGGCTGGCTGTTCAACCCCAAGGCCATGGCGCCGACCTATCCGGCGTCGATGATCACCCGGCCGTTTCCCTTCAATGCGTTCTACGGCATCGAGGACGCGCCGACGGTGGAGGAGGAGGGGTATCGCCTGGAAGTCACAGGCCTGGTCGCGGACAAGCGCAGCTGGCGCCTCGACGAGTTGCGGGCCATGGCACAGACCGAACAGATCACCCGGCACATTTGCGTCGAAGGCTGGAGCGCGATCGGACGCTGGGGCGGCGTGCGCTTCAGTGACTTCCTTAAGCGGATCGGCGCCGACACCGATGCCAAATACGTCGGCTTCAAGTGCGCCGACGATTACTACACCAGCATCGACATGGCCACCGCGCTGCATGCGCAAACCCTGCTGGCACTGACCTGGGACGGCGCGGTGCTGCCTCGCGAATATGGCTTCCCGATGAAGCTGCGCATGCCCACCAAGCTCGGCTACAAGAACCCCAAACACATCCAGGCGATTTTCGTCAGCAACACCTACAGCGGTGGCTACTGGGAAGACCAGGGCTACAACTGGTTCGGTGGCAGCTGACGGGGCCTGGTTCTTTCAAACACCCGCAAACTGAGCTTCAAGGAGTTTCATCATGAAAAAGATAGCCACCGCCGTTCTGTCGATGTGCCTGGCAATGGGCGCCGCCAGTGTCTTTGCTGCCGATGCCATGAGTAACGACAGCATGAGCAAAGACGCCATGACCAAGGACACCATGCACAAAGACTCGATGAAAAAAGATGCCATGGCCAAGGACGCGATGAAGAAAGACAGCATGTCCAAGGATTCCATGGGTAAGGACGGCATGAAAAAAGACGCCATGTCCAAGGATGCGATGAAAAAGGACGCGATGTCTCAGTAACCCCAAACCACCACAATTCCTGCGGGAGCGAGCTTGCTCCCGCAGTTTTTTGCTGTGCAACGGCATGACCTTGAGTCATGCCCCCTGATTTCGTCGTTTCCCTGTATCAAAAATGAATTTCCGTCGACGCCGCTGCTCATACCTGTAGGTAGCGGATTAGAGCCCGCGAAATCGTTGAGGCATACAGGGAGCGGCAAGGTCATGAGTCGAGTACCGACTGCAGGTGGAGACCTTCATGGCGGGTTGATTCTGGTGGTTGAGGACGACCCGCTGATTCTGGAATTTCTCTGTGAAATTCTTCAGGAAGAAGGCTATGTGGTGGAACCGCAGACCAGTGCGGACGCCGCATCGGTGTACTTGCAGCGTCATGCGGAGGGCGTCGGATTGTTGCTGACGGACATCACCATGCCCGGCACCCTCAACGGCGCAGACCTGGCCAACCTGTTCGGCGATCGCTGGCCGGACAAACCGATCATGATCATGTCCGGCTACGAAACCCCGCAAAGCTCCGGTGTGCGGCACGACGTCTCGTTCATCAAGAAACCCTGGGCCCTGGGGCAGTTGCTCGATTGCGTGGATGGTGCGTTCAACTCACGCCGTACATGAATGATCGTGTACATTCCTCAAGACATCTGCCATCTCCTTGAGACAGGAAGGACCCTTTTGTCTACTCCAGACTCCGTCTACAACCTCCCGTACCGTGCCTTCCTGTTCGACATGGACGGCACCATCCTTACCTCGATTGCCGCCGCCGAGCGCGTCTGGACACACTGGGCCGTGCGCCACGGTGTCGATGTCGAGACCTTCCTGCCCACCATCCACGGTGCCCGCGCCATCGATACCATCCAGCGCCTGGCCTTGCCCGGTGTCGATGCCGAGGCTGAAGCCGCGTGGATCACCGCAGCGGAAATCGAGGATGTCGAAGGGGTTGCAGAGGTGAACGGGGCGGCGCGGTTTCTCCGGTCACTGCCGGCCCATCAATGGGCCATCGTCACCTCGGCACCCAGGACGCTGGCATTACGCCGCATGGCCGCCGCGGGAATTCCCGAGCCGGACGTGATGATCACCGCCGAGGACGTCAGCGTCGGCAAGCCTGATCCGGCCGGTTATCGGCTGGCTGCCCGGCGGCTGGATGTCGAGATAACGGATTGCCTGGTGTTCGAAGACGCGACGGTGGGCATACTCGCGGCACAAGCGGCCGGGGCGGATTTGGTGATTGTCACGGCGACCCATGATCAGCCGATGGAGACGGGGCATGCGACATTGGCGAGTTATGACCTGGTTGGCGTGAAGGTGGACGCTGACGGTTTTGTTCGTTTGCAAAACTCCTAAGCGACATCAATCCCACAGGGAATTGTGTTGTTTCAGTAAATCCTGGGAATCAAGCGCCAACTCCGTACGCAATACGCCTCATAACCGCTCGCTCACAGAGCAAGCTCCGAGCGGGCATTGCGTCGAATCACCTGCGGCGGTTGCCCGAACGCCCGCAGGAAGGCTTCGCGCATGCGGCGGCGGTCGGTAAAGCCGGTTTCCAGGGCGATCTGGTCGAGGGTCAGGCGCCCGCGTTCCAGCATCTGTCGCGCCGCTTCCAGGCGCAGGTTTTCGATGGCCTTGGCCGGCGATTGCCCGGTTTCAGCGCGGAAGGCACGGCTGAACTGACGCGGGCTGAGGCGCGCCACGTCCGCCAGTTGCTCCACCGACAGTGTCTGGGCCAGATGTTCCCGGGCATAGCCGAGTACGGTCTGGATGCGGTCGGATTTCGGCGCCAGTTCCAGCAGCGCCGAGTGTTGCGACTGGCCACCGGCACGGCGGTGGTACATCACCAGTTTCTGCGCCACCGAGCGGGCCAGTTCGGCGCCGTGGTCTTTTTCCACCATGGCCAGCGCCAGGTCGATACCGGCGGTCATCCCGGCGGACGTCCAGATCGAACCGTCGATCACGTAGATGCGGTCGGCTTCCACCTTGATCGACGGAAAACGTTCCTGCAGTTGCCGCGCATAGGCCCAGTGCGTGGTGGCGCGCCGACCGTCGAGCAGACCGGCCTGGGCCATGACAAAGGCGCCTGAGCAGATCGACGCCGTGCGTCGCGCGGTTTTGATACTGGCGCGCAAGTAATCGATGACCGCTTCGGGCGCCTGTTCGAGGATGGCATCGCCGCCGACTACGATCACCGTATCGATCAGCCGCTCATCGAATGCCTCGGTGCCGACCGTCAATCCGCCAGAGGCGCGCAGGGTGCGACCATCCTCGGACAGTACGCGCACGTCATACAGGGCTTCGCCAGCGCTGAAGTTGGCGTATTCGAACACCGGCATGGCCGCCAGCGCCATGGACTGGAAACCCTCGAAAACCACAAACGCCACGCTGATCATTGCGATGCCCTCAAACGGCAATGTCCGAAAAGCGTACTTTAAACGTCATTTGCGACGCGCACGAGCTTATTTATAACAACTCACACCCGGCGAATATCTCGCCTCACCCTGAAGGACATTGAACATGGCTCTCTCAACCAAAGGAACCGCACTGATCACTGGCGCCTCGTCAGGCATCGGCGCGGTGTATGCCGACCGACTCGCCCGCCAGGGCTACGACCTGATTCTGGTGGCGCGCAGCCAGGCGAAACTCAATGCCCTGGCCAACCGCTTGAGCGACGAAACCGGTCGCAATGTGGAAGTGGTTGCCGCCGACTTGAAAGACAAGGCTGATTTGCTGCGGGTCGAACAGATCCTGCGCGGCGATGCCAGCATCACCCTGCTGGTCAACAACGCCGGAGTCGGCGCGGTCATGCCGCTGCTGGGCAGCCCTGTCGATGACATGGAAGACATGATCACCCTCAACATTACAGCGCTGACGCGCCTGGCCTACGCCGTGGCACCGGGTTTCGTCGCCCGTGGCAACGGTACTGTGATCAACATTGCCTCGATTGTCGCCATCGCCCCGGAAATCCTCAACGGCGTGTACGGCGGGACCAAGGCGTTCGTTCTGGCCTTGAGCCAGTCGATGCACCACGAACTGGCCGATAAAGGCGTGCGCATCCAGGCCGTGCTGCCGGGCGCCACCGCCACCGATTTCTGGAGCGAGGCCGGGAATCCGGTGGAAAACCTGCCGCAGGAAATCGTGATGTCCGCCACAGAGATGGTTGATGCCGCGTTGGTGGGGTTGGCCAGTGGTGAGGTGGTGACCATTCCGGGTTTGCATGATGGTAGGCAGTGGGATCAATACGAGGCACAGCGCCAGGTGCTGTCCGGTTTGTTCGGCAACTCCACGGCGGCGCCGCGTTACCGTTAGATCGATGGTGTTCTTGCGGATGCCTTCGCGGCGATGCGGCGACACCTCAATAGGCAGGGGTGCCGGGACTGGGTGAACTAAGCTTGAACAAGGACCGTTCACCGCTGCCCCTCGGAAAACCCGACGGGCCTGTGGCGTGCAACAGGAGCCGAAAATGCTTCACATCAGAACGCCCTTGATCCTGCATCCAGACCTGTCGACGCCGTCCCGCCGAATCTGGCTCAAACTGGAAAACCTGCAACCCAGTGGCTCCTTCAAGCTGCGCGGCATAGGCCTTTTGTGCAGCCAGGCGGCAGCGCAGGGCAAGCGCAAGGTGATCTGTCCTTCTGGCGGTAACGCCGGGTTTGCCACCGCCGTGGCCGCTGCCCGCCTGGGCATGAAAGCCTGCATTGTGGTGCCGCACACGACCCCTGAATCCACCCGCGCCAGGATCAAGAAAACCGGCGCCGACGTGCTTGTTCATGGCAAGGTCTGGGACGAGGCCAATCTGCGGGCCAAGGAGCTGGCAAAAGGCGCGGACACTGAATTCGTGCCGGCCTTCGATCACCCGGTACTGTGGGAAGGACACAGCACGATGATCGATGAAATTCTCGAGGATTGTCCGCAGGTCGATGCGCTGGTGACCTCGGTGGGGGGTGGTGGATTGCTGGCGGGAATACTCACCGGCCTGATCCGGCACAAGCGCATGGATTGCCGGATCATCGCTTGTGAAACCGAGGGGGCAGCGTCATTCGCCGCCGCTGTCAGTGCCGGACACCCGGTCAAATTTCCCCGGATCGATACGGTCGCCAGGTCGCTCGGTGCAACGTTGGTGGCCGCATGGCCCGTGCAGCACATCGTCGATTTTGCCCACGAATGCGTGGTACTCAGCGATGAAGAGGCGATTATGGGGGTGGTGCGTTACGCCAGTGATTTGCGCCAGCTGGTCGAGCCCGCCTGCGGAGTCTCGCTGGCCATCGCCTACCTGGACCACCCGGCGATCGCCGAAGCTCACGACGTGGTGATTGTGGTGTGTGGCGGCGTCAGCATCAGTGCGCAGCTGGTGGCCGGCTGGGCTCGTTGATCTGGAAAATCTTGAATTTCAAGCAAGGCAGGGCCAGGCACGCTACCCAGGTGTCACAAGCCCCACCGCTGGGATTGACGTGTTTTATTGACCATCCTGGACGAGGATGGCGCGGGCCAGGTCTTCGTCGCTTGCGTTATTGAGGTCTGGATGATTCTGCCGGAGCTGATTGAGTACCGATTCCAGATACACGCCGCGAATCGTACCGCCACTGGCCACAAAGCTGGAGGCGTCATCCCGGGCGGGAATCATCAGTTTGTCATCCTTGAAGGTCGAGTACAGCGAAGCGGATACGCCGGCCGAGGTGGCGACGTCGCCCGCATCCACATCGGCCATCGCGGAACCGACGGGTAAACACAACAGCAGGGAAGAAACGATAATCAGACGGCGCATGATGGTGTCCTCTGAAAGTGTGCTGCAAAAAGGAAGTGCCTCATATTTTAGGATGCGCGGCGGCCCTCGAGAGTTCCGTCCGGATTCGTCGTGCCTTGTGGGAGCGGGTTGATCTTCAGCCAATTCACCGCGAAAACCGGTTGCGATATTCCCGTGGCGAAACCCCCAGATTGCGCTGGAACGTCAGGCGCATGCGCTCTTCATCACCAAAGCCGCACTGCCGGGAGATTTGATCGATGTTGCGCTCCGAATCTTCCAGCAAACGCCGGGCGGCTTCGACCCGCAGTACTTCCACGGCCTTGGCCGGGGTGCGGCCGGTCTTGAGCTTGTAGACCCGGGCGAAGTTGCGCGGGCTCATTTGAACCTGTTGGGCCAGGGCCTCGACCGTGAGGTTTTCCCCGGCCAGGTTTTGTGTGATCCACAGGTGCAGGTCGTCGAAGGTGGCACCTTCGCTGGTTTGCGATTGCAGCAGTTGACTGTACTGGGCCTGGCCGCCGGGGCGCTTGAGGAACACCACCATTTCCCGCGCCACTTGCAACGCCACTTCACGCCCGCAATCTTCTTCGACCAGCGCCAGCGCCAAGTCGATACCGGCGCTGACGCCGGCGGATGTCCAGACCGGCCCCTGCTTGACGAAGATCGCATCGTTGTCGACTTCGATCGACGGGTAGCGCTCCTTGAGCATCTCGCACATCGCCCAGTGGGTGGCGGCGCGGCGCCCCTCGAGCAATCCGGCCTCGGCCAGCAGGAACGTGCCGCTGCACACCGACGCGGTGCGCTTGGCTTTACCCGATGCCCCGGCCAGCCATGCGACAAGGTCCAGCGATTTATTCATGGCGTGGAGAATATTCGGTGCGCCGGGAGCGATCAGCGTGTCGATGGAATCTTCGGCGAAGTCGCTCAGCGGCACAGTGTTCACCGCCAGGCCTTCCGCGGTTGCCATCAAGCCGCCGGCAAGGCTGGCCGTGTGCAGCGTGTAGCCCGGCAAGCCGCGACTGTTCATGTACCGGGAAGCCGCCCAGAACACAGTCTGCGCCCCGGTCAGGTCCAGCAGGCCCATATCCGGGTAGGCGAGGAAGACGATCAGGCGCGGCTGTCCAACGGGAATGGCGGGTGATTCGAAGGGGCTGGGGATTGCGTTCATAAGCTTCTGTTTAAGCGAGTTGGAATAATGATAATTCGCAAACGGTATAAACGTGATGGCTGTTGATCGGCTGTCAGGATTTCAGGGTTTTATGTCAGTTGGCCCGACGAAGTCTAGCCCTGTCAGCAGTGCCTGGTTGTAGGATATTTGTTCGCTGTCTGCCTCGATAACTTGAACGAAGGTAGAGATCATGGCCAAGAACATAGTGATAGTGGGCGCCGGTTTTGCCGGCGTCTGGAGCGCCCTCGGCGCGGCGCGCGTACTCGACATCTATGGCAAGGACGCCGATGTCGACGTGACCCTGGTTTCCCCGCGACCGGAACTGGTCATTCGCCCGCGCCTGTATGAACCCTCACCCCATGAAATGACTGCGCCCTTGTCCCCTGTGCTGGAAGCGGTGGGCGTCAAGTTCGTCGGTGCCGAAGTTGAACGCATCGACACATCCGCCCGTCAGGTACGTGCCCGGAGCGCTGACGGTCGCGACATCAAACTGGACTATGACCGCCTGTTGCTGACCAGCGGCAGCATACTCAATCGCCCGCCGGTGCCAGGGTTGGCCGAATACGCTTTCGCCACGGATCAACTGGCCGATGCAGTGGAACTGGAGGAGCACCTGGTCGGGTTGCGCCAGCTGCCGGATTCGCCGGAGCGCAATACGGTCGTGGTGGTGGGTGGTGGTTTCACCGGGTTGGAAGTGGCCACCGAACTGCCGGAAAAACTGCGCAAGATCCTCGGGCCAAATGTCCCGTTCAGGGTCGTCGTGGTCGAACGCGCCGATGACATCGGACCGGATCTGGGGGCGAATCCACGACCGTTGATCATCGAAGCGCTGGAGCAGATGGGCATCGAGTTTCAGGTCGGTTCCGGGGTGGTTGCCATTGATGCCGATGGCGTGCAGACCGCCAACGGTCAGCGCATCGATGCACTGACCGTGATCTGGACCGGTGGGCTGGTGGCCAGTGGCCTGACCTCGCAAGTGTCATCGCAGCTCGACCGCCTGGGACGCGCCGAAGTGACCGACGACTTGCGCGTGATCGGCACCGATCACGTGTTTGCCGCCGGCGACGTGGCCAGGGCGTTGACCGATGATCAAGGTCATTACGCGCTGATGTCCTGTCAGCACGCGATCATCATGGGGCGCTTTGGCGGGTACAACGTGGCCGCCGATCTGCTGGGCGTGCCGACCCTGCCGTACCGTCAACCCTTCTACGCCACCTGCCTCGACCTGGGCGAGTGGGGTGCGGTGTACACCGAGGGCTGGGACCGTCAGGTGGTGTTGACCCATGACGAAGGCAAGGAACGCAAGCGCATGATCAATACCCAGTGGATCTATCCGCCAGCGGCGAACCGCGCCGACGCGCTGGCGGCCGGTGACCCTCTGGCATCCTTCTAGACAGACCCACTGTAGAAGCGAGCTTGCTCGCAATGGTCTCAAGGTCCGGCGCGTTCATTCAGTAGAAACGCGTCATCGTTAACGACCAGCGCGAGCAATCGAGCGTCGACCGGCTGCTCCTACAGGGAGGGTGGTTTTGCACTCGTGAGTATTGAGAACAATTGTATTGTTCATAGCTGTCTGTTTCCGCACAAAAGGGCTGGGTACCTTGGGTTCACTGAAACCAGACAAGGACCCCCACATGCTCAATCGCTTGGTACTGCCTTTTGCCCTGTTGTTCTCCGTTAATGCCGCCCACGCCGCCGAGGGCGAAAAATGGTACCCGTCGAAATACGGTGCCCAGGATGAAATCGGTGCGTTGAACCTGCTCAATGCCGATTCGGTGCTCAACGCCGCCAAACTGATCAAGACCGGCAAGACCTACCCGCTGGCGGTGCCCATCGACAAGAATCTGCCGGCCTTCCGTCATCGCAGTTTTCACCTGACCAACGTCCAGCCCGGCGAAGCGGGCGGCACCACCATGGGACCGAACAAATTCACCTTCAACGATGAACTGGTGGTGGGCTGGACCGGTGTCGGCACCCAGCTCAACGGTATCGGCCACATCGGTATCGACAACGTCTACTACAACGGTAATCGCGCGGCGGACTTCGTCACCGTGGAAGGGGTGCAAAAACTCGGCATCGAAAAAGTCCCGCCAATTGTCACCCGTGGTGTGGTGCTGGACATGACTGCGGTGTACGGCAGCGCCATCGTGCCGGAGAAAACCGAGTTCACGGTCGCCGACATCCAGAAGGCGCTGGACCTGCAAGGCATCACCATCGAGAAAGGTGACGTGGTGCTGTTCAACACCGGTTGGCTGGAACTGCTGGGCAAGGACAACGAGAAGTTCCTCGCGGTGGAGCCGGGCATCGGCATGGCGGCGGCCAAATGGTTGGCGGACAAGCAGATCGTCGCGTTCGGTGGCGATACCTGGGCCTCGGAAATCTACCCCGGCACCGACGACCAGGAGTTCCCGGTCAACCAGTTCATGCTGGCCAGGAACGGCATCTACAATCTTGAACTGATCGACAGCCGCGCTCTGGTGCGGGACAAGGCTTGGACTTTCATGTTCGTGCTCGGGCAGCCGCTGTACAAGGGCTCGACCCAGGTCAACATCAACCCGGTGGCGATTCGCTGATACCCAACGCCAAGTTTATAACCCACCCGCGCCGGCCTTTGCCGCCGCGGGTTTTGACGGATACGCACTTTGAACCAGACCACCCGGTTTCCCTCGCTGGGCAGCATCGCCGCACGCCTGCGCCTCAAACAACTGCGCTTGCTGATTGCGCTGGATGAACGCGGCTCGCTGCACAAGGCGGCCGAGCAGATTTCCATCTCTCAGTCCGGCGCTACCAAGGCGCTGCATGAAGTCGAGTCGCTGCTCGGCATGCCGCTGTTCGAGCGTCAGCCACAGGGCCTGGTGGCCAACGAGATGGGGCGTTGCATGATCCGTTATGCGCGGCTGATCTACAGCGACGTCGAACACTTGCGCGAGGACATGCTGAGCATCCTGCGCGGGCAGGGTGGGCGGCTGTCGGTGGGGGTGATCATGGGCGCGGTGCCGTTGCTCACCCGGGCCTTGACCGAACTGCGCCTCAAGCAACCGCAACTGGCCATCGAAGTGGTGGAAAACACCAGCGCCAACCTGCTTGGGTTGCTGGATCAGGGACGGCTGGACCTGGCCATTTGTCGCACCAGTGTCGGCCAGCGTTCGGACGCCTATGCCTGCATCGAGTTGAGCGAAGAACCTTTGGCGGTGGTGGCCAGCAAGGACCATCCACTGGCCGGTGCCACCTCGTTGCAGTTGGCGCAATTGAGCGATTATCGCTGGGTGGTCTACCCCAAAGACATGCCGATGCGCCAGGCCCTGGAGCGCGAACTGGAGGAGGCAGGGCTGGATATTCCGCGTTATCCGCTGGAGACCTCGTCGATTTTCACCACCATTCTGCTGGTGCAGCAGGACCCAACTTTGCTGGCGGTGATCCCGGCGGAAGTCGCCGGCTTCTGTGCGCAGTTCGATTTGCTGGTGACACTGCCCTTGTCGATGCGCGCGCTGGTCGAGCCCTACGGCGCGATCAGCCGGGCCAGCACCGACTTGCCTCCGGCAGCGACCCTGCTGATCGACGAACTGCAACGGTTGATGGTTACTTGATGACGATCGGGTTCACCGGTGCGCCCGTGCCACCGACGATCTTCAGCGGCGCGGCGGTGTAAAGGAACTGCCACTGACCGTCTTCGGCGCAGTCGTTGGCCAGGTCATCGAGCATCGCCACTTCGGTGAAGGTCACGCCGAGGTTGCGCATCAAGGCGTTGTGCAGCGGGATCAACACGCCCGAAGCGGGGTCGACCGCCACTTCGTTGGCCATGGTGTCGGTGACCAGGTTGGGGATCTCCATCTGGTGAAACCACTCCACCAGTTCGCGGCTGAAGGTCAGGCCAGGCTCGGCGAAATCCTTGTAGAACTCATCCGGCTCGCGCTCATAGAACGAGCCGATCCAGCCGGTGCGGATGATCAGTATGTCGCGCTTGTGGATCTCGATGCCTTGGGCTTTGGCGGCGGCCAGCAGGTCGTGGTGATTGAAGGTCTCGCCCTTGTCCAGCACCGTTTTGCCGCGATGGCGGGCCATGTCGATCAACACCGCACGGCCGACGATGCCGCGCTCGGCAATCGGCAGGATGCTGGCCTTGTCCATGCTGCCGATGGTGCTCATGGCGTCGTAGCCGTTCCACAGTTTGTTGTCGTGCCAGACATGGCCCAGCGCGTCGTATTGGGTCGAGCCTTGCAGGTGCATGAAGATCACGTCGTCGGCATATTCCACATGACCGTCAAAGTGCGACTTGCCGGCCAGGAAGTGGCCCTTGTCCAGCACGTTGACCCGCATCGACGGTCGTCGACCGGGCCACAAGGGTTCGCCCTTGGGGTGGCCGATCTGCACTTGCAGGGTGAAGGTCTTGCCCTGGCGCACTGCGGCGATACCCCGCAGGATTTCCGCGCTTTGCAGGTAGTTCAGGGCGCCGACTTCATCCTCAGGTCCCCATTTGCCCCAGTTGGTGGGCAGGCCTTCGAGCAAGGCCTTGATGTCGGGAGAGCGGTCGGCGGTGTTGTTATTGTGGTCGCACATGGGATCTGTCCTTGGTTTGAGCGTCTGACTCGGTCCCTGTGGGAGCGAGCCTGCTCGCGAAGAGGGCGTGTCAGTCACCATTGATGAACCTGGCACACCGCTTTCGCGAGCAGGCTCGCTCCCACAGGGATTTGTGCTGATTGCGGAATTATTTGATCGGCGAAAACGCCGCCGGCATCAGCAACTTCGATTCCATTTTTTCCAGCATCGGGAACGCGATCGGCACGAAGCCTTCGAGCCAATCCGGGTCTTGGTACAGGGCGGCGCGTTTCTTGATGCGCTCGTCCAGGCTCTCGTAGGCCCAGATGTGGATCACCTGGTTCAACTCGCCGATTTCGGTGTACCACCAGCCCACCAGCGTGGTGTAGCGAGAGATCACCGGCAGGCCGTTTTCTTCGAAGTGCTTGAGGTAGGTCTGCATTTTTCCGATCTGGATCGTGTAGGTGCGCATTTCGTAGAACATGGGAGGCTTCTCTTCAGGAGGGTTCTCTTCAGGAATGAGTGCCGTGGAAGGCGTTGCCGATGATTCGCTCGACGTCGGCGGCGGTGGTCAGGCGAGGGTTGACCAGCACGTTGCCGCTGCGCATCGAGTCGCTGACCATTTGCGGCATGTAGTCCAGGTCCACGCCCAGGTCCTTGATGTTGTCAGGGATGCCGATGGCTTTGTTCAGCGCCATCACGTGTTCCACCACTTTGCGCCCAGCATTGGCAGCGCTCAGGCCGTCCACGTTCTCGCCCATTGCCACGGCAATCTCGCGGAACAGTTCAGGGCAGGCCGGCAGGTTGTATTCGATGACGTAGGGCAGCAGCGTCGCGTTGGCGATGCCATGGGGGATGTTGAACACGCCGCCGAAGGTGTGGGAGATCGCATGTACGTTGCCCAGTTTCGATTGTGCGAAGGCGACACCGGCGAGGAACGAGGCGAGCAGCATCTGCTCCCGGGCGTGCAGGTCGGAGCCTGTGAAAAACGCTTTCGGCAGGTAGGTGCAGATCATCTTGATCGCTTGCAGGGCCAGGGCTTGGCTGATCGGGTTGGCCTGCTTGGAAACGTAGGACTCGATGGCGTGGGTCAGGGCGTCCATGCCGGTGGCGGCGGTGATGGATGGCGGCAGCTTGAGGGTGAGTTCGGCGTCGAGAATCGCCAGTTTCGGAAACAGTGCCGGGCTGATGATCACGGTCTTGAACAGGGTCTTGGTGTTGGTGAACACCGTGGACGCGGTGCATTCGCTGCCGGTGCCCGAGGTGGTCGGGATGGCGAAGATCGGCAGCGGCGGGTTCAGCAGTTTGTCATAGCCCTCGTAGTCGAGGATGTTGCCGGGGTTGGTGGCCATGGCCGCGACACCCTTGGCGGTGTCGATGCTGCTGCCGCCACCGACACCGATCACCGAATCGCAATCGTGGTTTTTCAGGAACGCCACGGCGCGTTCCAGCACGTCGGTCGTAGGGTTGGGTTCGACGCCGTCAAACACTTCGTAGGCAATCTCGCTGTCAGCCAGCGAAGCAAAAAAAGGTGCCATCACGCCCGACGCCATCAGCCCTTGGTCGGTGACCACCAGCAGTTTTTTTCGAACATGCGGTTTGAGCAGCGTACCGGCCTGGCGCACCAGGCCGTTGCCGCTTTTCAAGGTCGTGGGAAAGTAAAACTGGAAGGGGTTCATCGGTTACTCCGGTTCTTGGTCTTGTTCGTCCCGGAACAGTAATTAGCGTCGCGCGCGGCCGATAATGAAAAGGCCTGATCAAGCGATCACCCTTTGTCATCCCCCGGACAGCGGGTAGGCAGTGGTAACGTGAGCGCTTCCAACAGTCAGGAGCGTGGTCATGGATTTGGGTATTTCGGGGCGGTGGGCGATTGTCTGCGCCGCCAGCAAGGGCTTGGGCCTGGCTTGTGCGCGGGCCTTGGCGAAGGAGGGTGTGAACCTGGTGATCAATGCCCGTGGCGACGAAACGCTGCAGGCGGCCGCCGTGGAGTTGCGCCAATTGGCGCCGACCATCGAGGTGCGCACCGTGGCCGGGGACATCAGTGAACCTGCGGTGCGCGCCCAGGTGCTGGCGGCGTGTCCGCAGGTGGACATCCTGGTCAACAACGCCGGCGGTCCGCCACCCGGGGACTTCCGCGACTGGCAGCGCGAAGACTGGCTCAAGGCGCTGGACGCCAACATGCTCACGCCCATCGAGCTGATCAAGGCCTGCGTCGATGGCATGTCCGAGCGCGGTTTCGGGCGCATCGTCAACATCACTTCCGGCGCGGTGAAGGCGCCGATCGATGTACTCGGCCTGTCCAACGGCGCCCGCAGCGGCCTCACCGGCTTCATTGCCGGGCTGGCGCGTCAGGCGCGGTTGGCGGGGAACAACGTCACTGTCAACAACCTGTTGCCGGGGCCGTTCGAGACCGAGCGCCTGCACAAGACCCTCGACGCCGCCGCCCAAGCCAATGGCACCAGCGTTGAAAGCATCGCCGAGCAGCGGCGCAAGCACGTCCCGGCCCAGCGCTTTGGCCAGCCTGATGAGTTTGGTGCGTATTGCGCGTTCATCTGCGGTGCGCAGTCCGGCTTCCTCACCGGGCAGAACCTGTTGCTCGATGGTGGCAGCTATCCGGGGACCTTCTGACCAGTCTGCCGGTTGGGTGTTGATTCATCTGGCCTCTTCGACTTGCCCGCGAAGAGGCCCTTGAATCCAACACAAATCTTTCAGGCATTTCCAGGGGATGACAATCAGTGATCCCCCAATCAGATCCCATCATTATTCAGCCCCCGGAGGCCTGATTAGAGTGGGGCCGCTTGTTTCCACAACAATAAGAGCCCCCACATGAACAATCCGAGTGCCGAAAGCCTGGTATTGCCAGCCGCGACCGCAACGATGCGTCCCACCAATGTCCGCTGGCGAATCTTCCTCATCATGTTGCTGCTGACCGCGATCAACTACATCGACCGCGCCTCGCTGTCGGTGGCGTTGCCATTGATCTCCAGCGAATTCCAGATCCCCCCGGCCCTTGAAGGCCTGATGCTCAGCGCGTTTTTCTGGTCCTACGCCTTGATGCAGATCCCAGGCGGCATGCTGCTGGATCGCTTCCACACCCGCCGGGTAATCGTCGTCGCGACCGTGGCCTGGGGGGCGTTCCAGGCCCTGGCCGCCGGCGCGCACAACTGGATCACCCTGATGATTACCCGCATGGGCCTGGGCGTTGCCGAGTCGCCGATCATGCCCGCCGGCGCCAAGCTCAACGGCGCCTGGCTGACCCCCAACGAACGCGGACGCGGCGCGGTGCTGGTGGACGGCGGTGCGCCACTGGGCAGTGCCTTCGGCGCGATCATCATTGCCGGGCTGATCGGCTGGTTCGACTCGTGGCGCATCGCCTTCGTGATTGCCGGCGTCGGCACCATGCTCGCCGGGGTGCTGGCGTGGAAATACATCCGCAACCATCCCAGCGAGCATCCAGGGGTGAACGCTGCAGAACTGGCGCACATCACTGCGGGCAACGCCACGGCCAGCCAGCCCGGCGCGGTGACCAGCATCCCCTTCAAGGAACTGCTCAAGGACCGTTCGGTGCTGGCGATGTTCGCCGGTTATTGCTGCATCCTCAGCGTGTTCTACGGCCTGCTGACCTGGATGCCCAGCTACTTGCACCAGACCCACGGCCTGAACATTTCGGGCATGGGCGGCGCGACCTTCCTGATCTTCATGTGCGGCTTCGTCGGCGAACTGGTCGGCGGTTACCTGGGGGATAAATGGAAATCCAGCGGCGCCTCGCCGAACCTGGTGATGCGCAGCATGTTCAGCGGTTCGGCACTGGTGGCGGCGCTGTGCATGCTCGGGACGGCTTACGCTTCCGAGGCGAGCCAGGCCATCGGCCTGCTGTGCGTGGCGATGTTTTTCATTCGCTGGTGCGGCATGTACTGGTGCATTCCATCGATCCTCGGCGGCACTTCGAAAACCGGTGTGCTGGCCGGCACCATGAACTTCTGCGGCAACATGGCCGGGGTGATCGTGCCGATCCTGATCGGTTTGATCGTGCAGTTCACGGGTTCGTATTTCCTGGTGCTGATCTTCTTCGTGGTCATGGCCATGCTGCTGGCGATATTCTCCAGCCTGATTGATTACCGGGAGCGGGGACTGGTTTGATGGGGAAATTGCTTTGATTGGGGTAAGTCGCAGATGAGCGTCGATATCGACAGCGTGGTGGTCGGCGCCGGGGTGGTCGGGCTGGCGGTGGCCAGGGTTCTGGCCATGAGCGGGCGCGAGGTGATTCTGGTCGAGTCCGGTGAAGGTATCGGCACGGGCATCAGTTCGCGCAATTCCGAAGTGATCCACGCCGGCATCTACTACCCCGAAGGCAGCCTCAAGGCGCGGTTGTGCGTGGAGGGCAAGCAACGCCTCTACAACTTTTGCGAGGAGCGCAGCGTCAGCTATCAGCGCCTCGGCAAGTTGATCGTCGCCACCGATGAAACGCAGCACGCTGCCCTGCAACGATTGCTGGAACAGGGGCGGCGCAATGGCGTCGATGACCTGCAATGGCTGGACGCCGGACAGGCGCGAGCGCTTGAACCGGCGTTGTCTTGTGTCGCCGCGCTGTGGTCGCCGTCCACCGGGATCGTCGATTCCCATGGGCTGATGCTGGCGTTGCAGGGCGATGCCGAGGCCCACGGTGCGTCGCTGGTCTTCCATACGCCGTTGCTGTCGGCCCGTTGTACTGAGCAAGGTTTCGAGTTGCAAATGGGTGGCGCCGAGCCCATGACCTTGAGCTGTCGCGAATTGATCAATTGCGCGGGGCTGTCCGCGCCCGAGGTGGCGAGCCGCATCACGGGTCTGTCAGCGCAGCACATTCCGCCGGCGCGATTGTGCAAGGGCAGCTATTTCAGTTTCAGCGGCCGGGCACCGTTCCGTCATCTGGTGTACCCGGCGCCGGAAAGCGCCGGGTTGGGTGTGCACATGACGCTCGACCTGGGCGGCCAGGCGCGTTTCGGGCCGGACGTGGAATGGGTCGACACTGTCGATTACCGCGTGGATCCAGCCCGGGCCGACGGCTTCTACCAAGCGATCCGCCGTTACTGGCCGGGCCTGCCGGATCACAGCCTGCAACCGGCCTATAGCGGCATCCGCCCGAAAATCAGCGAGCCAAACGAACCCGCCGCCGACTTTCGAATCAGCGGCCCGAGCGAACATGGGCTGCCGGGGTTGGTCAATCTGTTCGGCATCGAATCCCCGGGCCTGACCAGTTGCCTGGCGCTGGCCGAGCGCGTAATCAAGCAGCTTGCATAACCCCCCACAGGTATAGGTACAGTTTTTTTGGGGGGATGACCGATAATCAGCACCCGCGCAGTGGCGCGTGGATAGCGCTATCCTTGGAAGATGCGCTTATCGCCATCGGAGATATCTGATGATCAACGTACGCACTGCCCGCCTGCTCGCCGATTACAAACAATGGGCCAACCAGCGCCTCTTCGACAATATGGCGCAATTGCCACCGGGCGAAGTCAAAAAGGAACGCGCCGGGATCTTCAAGAACATGATCGGCACACTCAACCACATCTATGTGGTGGACTGTCTCTGGCAAGCCCACCTCGAAGGCCGAGGGCACGGTTTCACCACTTCTCACGATGTTGTGTACCCCGAATTATCGGCCCTGCGCCAGGCACAACAGGACGTTGACCATTGGTACTGCGACTGGAGCGCACGGCAAACCGATGCCTCGCTGGACAGACCCGTACGGTTTACCTTCATTTCCGGCGAGAGCGGCACCATGAGCGCCGGCGCGATGCTGATGCACGTGGTCAATCACGCCAGCTATCACCGGGGCTGGATCATCCAGATGTACTTCGAAATCCCGGCCATGCCGCCCATGACGGACTTGCCGATCTACATGCGCGAAACCGACCCGAATTTCAATTCGCTCAATGCCCCGGCAGTGGAGCCGACATGTGCTCCGCAATTCGCGAGCGCAACCAACGTTCTGCCGGATCGTTATCGTTGACGCCGTTCCAGACCATGGACAGTTCGGACAGGTTGATCTCGAACGGCGCGTCATCGGCGCGTAACTGACTGCTGCCTCTGACCAGCGCGCAGGCCGCGTAATCCGGTACGGTGGCGAGCATATCGGTGCCGGCGAGCAAGTCGCGCAGGCCGGCAAATTGCGGCACCGCCAGCACCACCCGACGCGACCGGCCGATGCGGGCCAGATCGGTGTCGATGGCCCCGGTCAAATCCCCGGAAAACGACACCAGCGCGTGGGGGCGTTCGCAATATTCGTCCAGGGTCAGGGTGCCGGGCCGGTTATCGCCGCGCAGGATCTTCACGCTCAAGTCCCGCAGCTTCTTGCGCTTGGCGTTGGCCGGCAATTCAGTGGTGTAGCTGATCCCCACGGAAATTTCCCCGGAAGCCAGCATCGGTGACATCAGCAGGAAATTCACGCGACGCACCACGATCACCACGTTCTGCGCCTCTTCGCGCAGTTGCTTGAGCAAGGGCGGGAACAGGCCGAATTCGGCATCGTCGGACAAACCGATGCGAAACACATCGCGGCTGGTGGACGGGTCGAAATCCTTGGCCCGGCTGACCGCGCCGGAAATGGTGTCCATCGCTGGCTGCAATTCCTTGAGAATCATCAGCGCCCGCTGCGTTGGTTCCAGCACCCGGCCGTTGCGCACCAGCAGCGGGTCATCGAACAAATCCCGCAACCGCGCCAGCGCCGCACTCACGGCCGGCTGGCCGAGGAACAACTTCTCCCCGGCCCGGGTCAGGTTCTTCTCGAACATCAGGGTTTCGAAAATCACCAACAGGTTCATGTCCACGCGGCGCAGGTCGTTGCGGTTCATGGCGGCAGGCTCGCTGGGGTTTGGAATCCATTCAGTAAAGCACCAAACCGCTGTCTTTTGCGGATGCACCCGATTCTCTGTAGGAGCGAGCTCGTTCGCGAAAAACCCGAGAGCACCACTGGGTATCTGGCGTCGAGCGTTATCGTTCACGACCTTCGCGAGCAAGCTCGCTCCTACAGGTCAGGTGGTGTCCGCTCAGGCCAAGGTTTGCTCCGGACAACGCATGGCATCGGACGCGAGCAACGCTTCTATCTCTTCTTCGGCAAACGCAAATCCGCGCAATACCTCACACGAATGCTCACCCTTGTCCGGCGCCGGTGCATAAGGGGTTTGCGCCGCCTCCAGGCTGTTGATCGGAAACCCCGGCACCCGCACCACACCATGCTGCGGATGATGCAGGTCGATCAGCATGCCGTTGCTGGCGATCTGCGGATGAGCCAGTACATCGTTGTAGTCGCTGACCTTCGAGCAAAGGATGTCGGCCTCGCGCAGCACCTGCAGCCAGTGGGCGACGGGTTGGGTGCGGAAGACGTCGGTCAGCGCCGCGCCCATGGCTTGGCGATGCACCACCCGTTGCGCGGAACTGGCGAAACGCGGGTCGTCGATCCATTCCGGATGCCCGAGTACGCCGCACAGCGTCGGCCAGCGATTGCCGTTGTAGGCGGCGACCATCAGCCAGCCGTCCGCCGCTTCAAAGGCTTCGTTGGGCGCGGAGTAGGGCGCGGCGCTGCCGATGCGGGTCGGCAGTTTGCCGTCGCAGAGAAAGCTGGCCAGCGACGCTTGTTGCAGCGCCAGCGCCGAGTTCATCAGGCTGACATCGAGGTGGCCGCCGAGACCGTCGTTGTTTCGGGCGTGCAGTTTGGCCAACACCGCCATGCAGGCCATGTAGCCGGTGACCACGTCGACCACTGGCGCCTGCACCTTGGACGGTGCCGAACCCGGCGTGCCGATCAGGCTCATCAGCCCGGAGTCGGCCTGCAAAATACCGTCGACCCCGGCCCGATCCGCATAGGGCCCTTGCTGTCCGTAGGCGGAAATCGAACAGTAGATCAGGTCCGGTTTCAGCTCGGCCAAGGCCTCGTAGCCCAGGCCGAGTCGGGCCATGACTCCGGGGCGCATGCTTTCGATCAACACATCGGCCTGCAACACCAGGCGCTTGATCACCGCCACGCTGTCCGGGTGTTTGAGGTCCAGGCTCAGGCCCAGTTTGCCGCGATTGAATCCGTGGTACAGCGCGCTGTCCTCGCCGACCCAGGCCGGGCCGAGGGTGCGGCCCAGCTCGCCTTCGTGGGGTTCGACCTTGATCACTTTGGCGCCCATGTCGGCCATCAGCATGGTGGCCGTGGGACCGGCGGCGATCTGGGTGAAGTCCAGGACGGTCAGACCGTCCAGTGCGTTGCGTAACATGTTCGCCTCCTCGGGCTTTTAGCGGCCCGTGTAATGCGGCGTGCGTTTCTCGGCAAATGCCTGGCGGCCTTCGATGCGGTCTTCGGTGTCGCGCAGCACGCCCCAGTAGAGCTCGGTCAGGCGCTGGGCCTCGCGGTCGCTCAGGTGCGCGGTGCTGCGTGCCAGGGTTTGCAGGGCCTGGATTGCCAGCGGTGCTTGCCGGGCAATCAATTGCGCCAGTTCCAGCGCGCGTTGCAGCAGGGCTTCACGACTGTCCAGGCGTTCGGAAATCAAACCGATGGACTCGGCACGCGCAGCGTCGATGCGCGCACCGGTCAGGGTCATTTGCAGGGCGTGGGCCGGGGGCACCGCGCGCATTAAGCGATGCAGGCCGCTGACCGCCGGAATCGAGCCAACCACCGCTTCCGGCAAGCCGAAGGTGGCGCTGTCGCTGGCGATGCGCAGGTCGCATTGCAGCGCCAGCTCCAGCCCGCCGCCGAGGCAATGGCCGTTGATCGCCGCGATCAAGGGTTTGTGCAGGTCCAGATCGGTGAGGTCCATCAGCCGGATATACAGCCCGGCGTCCGCCGCCGACTCATTGGCGAGAAACAGCGCCTCGGCGTAGGAGGCCTTCGAGTCGCGGGTGCTCTTCAGATCGGCGCCGACGCAGAACGCCCGCTCGCCACTGCCGGTGATCACGGCGGCGCGCAGGTCACGACGGTCGCGCACCTCCAGCAAATGGCCGCGCAGGGCGTGGAGCGAGTCCAGATCCAGGGCGTTGAGCGCCTGCGGCCGGTCGAGGGTGATCAGCGCGACGGCACCGAAGGTTTCGAAAGTGACGGTCATGGCATGGCCCTCACACACTGGCCGAGGACAGGCTGCGTCCGCCGCACACGTAGAGGATTTGTCCGGTAACGTAGCTGCTGGCCGGGGCGAGGAAAAATTCCACGGCGTTGGCGATGTCGTCCGGCGTGCCGATGCGTTTCACCGGCACGGTGTCCTTGAGCCTGGCCTGCACGTCGGGGGCGAAACTCTGGAACAGCGGCGTGTCGACGATACCCGGGGCGATGGCGTTGACGGTGATGCCTTTGGCGGCGAATTCGATGGCCAGGCTGCGGGTCAGGCTGACCACGCCGCCCTTGGCCGCCGAATAGTTGGCCTGGCCGAAACCACCGAGCCAGGCCCGGGACGACATGTTGACGATGCGTCCGAAGGCGTTGTCCAGCATCAGGGGCAAGGCAGCCTTGCAGCACAAGAATTGCGCCCGCAGGTTGGTGTCCACCACCAGGTCCCAGTCCTGTTCGGTCATGGTGAGGAAGCGTTTGTCGCGCACCACGCCGGCGTTGTTCACCAGAAAATCCAGGCGATTGTGCGCCTCGCGTATCTGCGCGAAAGCGGCGTTCACCGCTTCACCTTCGGTGAGGTCGAGCGCGATGCCGACGACGTTCAGATCTGCGGATTGCAGCGCGTCGACGCTGTTGTTCAGTGCCTGCTCGTCGCGGTCCAGCAGGTAAACGAACACGCCTCGTTGCGCCAGGCGTTGCGCGATGGCCAGACCAATGCCACGGGCCGCGCCGGTGACGACAGCGACCTGGCCGATAGAAAAGTTGTTCATGGCTTCAGACTCCGAGGATGTGCACGGCGGACGCCGCATGGTCGACCCCGGCGATGCCGCCACCGGTGCATTGCGCCAGGCCCAGGCGCGGGGTGCCCGCTTGGCGGTCGCCGGCGCGGCCTTGCAGTTGCCAGAACAGCTCGACCATCTGCGCAACGCCCGTGGCGCCCAGTGGATGCCCCTTGGCCAGCAAGCCGCCGCTCGGGTTGACCGGCACCCGGCCACCGATGGCCGTCGCGCCGGAGTGCAGCAAGGCCACGGCTTCGCCCGGCGCTGCCAGACCCAGAGCTTCGTAGTACAACAGCTCGGCGATGGTGAAGGCGTCGTGCAGCTCGACCACACCGATATCGCTCGGTGCAACGCCGGCCTGCTCGTAGGCCTGGCGTGCGGCGCGGGCGGTGATTTCCGCGTCGAGGATGTCCTCGTCACCACCTTCGCGCAGGCCGGAGACGATGATCGAACCCAGCACTTTCACGTCTTTGCCGTGCGGGCCGGGCTTGTTGCCCAACACCAGCGCGGCGGCGCCGTCCACTTGCGACGGGCAGCACTGCAGCAGGGTCAGCGGGTCGGCGATCATCCGCGAGGCCAGCACTTCTTCCAGCGTCACTTCGCTGCGTTGCTGGGCGTAGGGGTTCAGCGACCCGTGACGACGGTTCTTCACCGCCACGGCGGCGAGGTCGGCGGGTTTGGCATCACGCTCGTGGAGGAAGCGGGTGCCGCGCATGGCGTAGACCGCAGGCAAGACCATGCCGGCGGTGGCGTACAGATCAGTCATGCGGTCGTTGCGTTGCATCGGGATCATGCCGCCACCGAGGGCGGTGAGTTGCTCGATGCCGAACACCAGTACTCGCTCGTACTGGCCGGCGAGCAAGGCGTGGCGGGCCAGGTGCACGGCGGTGGCGCCGCTGGCGCAGGCGTTTTCGATGTTGTAGACCGGGATGCCCTTGAGGCCCAGATCGCGCAGGATCACCTGGCCGAGAATCATCCCGCCCAACACGTTGGCGCAGTACACCGCCTGGATGTCCGCCAGTTGCAGGCCGGCGTCGGCCACCGCATCGAGGATCGCCCGTTGCGCCAGCTCAGGCGCCATGACGCCGGGGTGACGGCCGAAGACGGTCATCGCGCCGCCCATTACATGCATCTGGCTCATGGACGTGCCTCCAGGGACTGGAAAATGTAGCCGTAGGTCTCGTGAGCAATCACCCGGCATTGTTCGCCGATGGCGGCGCGGCCGGTGAGGCGCCCGAACAGGCGTACCGGGCCGGGCAGGTCGACGTAGGCCAGCACGAACGGCGGCAGGCCGCTTTTCGGGCTCGGGTGCATGATGGTGAAGCTGTAGACCTGGCCTTCGGTGTTGAGCACGGTGTCGTCGAATTCCGCGCTCAGGGGCGACTCGGCAATGACCGCAGGAAAGAAGATTTCGCCGCTGCGACGATGGCGCGAAGCGAGCAGCTTCGGCGGCGTGGTGGCAGCCCAGACGGGCGTGGAAGAACTCATGATGACCTCCTGTTGTTATGGGCTCGCGGGCGAGCTCTGGAGGTCATGGTCGGGCAGGGAAGGCAGGGCCGACAAACGAGATAAAAACGGGGGTGGGTTGAGAAAAAATCAAACAATGAAAGTGCGGCCGGCACAAAACCTGTGGGAGCGGGCTTGCCCGCTCCCACAGGTTCTATGTGTTATCCAGTCAGCCTTGCAGCTTCACCCCGGCCAACCGCTCCAGCACCTCCACCACATGGGTCATGTCCCGCGCCGGGTCGCCCTCGCTCAGCGCCTGATCAAAAAACTGCTTCACCACCGAGCCGGTAAACGCCGGCGCCCCGGCAGTTTCCGCCTCGGCCAGGAACAGCCGCACATCCTTGCGCATCAAATCAAGGCGAAAACCGAAATCAAACTCCCGCCGCATCACCGTCCCGGCCAGGATCTGTTCGCTGGTGAAACTGCGCGCCGTGCTGGCGTTGAGCATCTCCACCATCTGCCGCGCATCGAGTCCGGCCTTGACCCCGAACAACATGGCTTCACTGGTGGCGACCAGCGTGGCGGCGACGATCATGTTGTTGACCAGCTTCAAGGTCTGCCCCAGTCCCGGTTCAGTGCCGATGTGCTCGACCTTTTTGCCGAACGCCGCAAACACCGGCACACAACGCTCATAGGCGCCGCGATCACCCCCGACCATCACCGACAACGTGCCGCTCTGCGCCCCCGCAACACCGCCGGCCAGCGGTGCATCGAGGGCGTCGATGCCGCGTTCGGCCAGCTCCGCGTGCAGGCGTCGGGCCAGGCTCGGCCCGGTAGTGGAGTGGTCGACGAGGATGTTGATCTGTTGGCCGTGGATCACGCCTTCAGCGCCCAGTACCACCCGCTTGACGATGTCCGGGGTCGGCACGCAAACCAGCACGATTTGCGCATGGTCGGCCACTTCGCGAGGCGTGGCGAAGCTGCGGGCACCGCGAGCCAGCAACGGCGCAAGAGCCTGCGGATTGGGATCGAACAGGCTCAGGTCGAAGTCGTTTTCCAGCAGGTGCAAGGCCATTTTCTGGCCCATGGCGCCGAGGCCGATAAAGCCGATGGAAGGGAAGTCGAGCGTGGTCATGGCGGGTCTCTTTTTTGTCATTGGAGACCCATGCTAGACATGTCGGCAAATCACCGACAAAGCAGTTTTACGCCGCCATGCGTTGAGTAAATCTCATGCCTGATCACCGGTCATGCGCGCCTGTTCCAGAATCCATTCACGGAAAATCCGCAGGTCATCGCTTTCCTCGCGGTGCCTTGGCGTGAGCAAGTAGTAGGTGTACACGCCCATGTCCACCACCTGTTCGAACGGGCGGATCAGGCTGCCGTCCTGCAGCTCCTTGCTGACCAGAAACAGCTGCGCCATGGCGATGCCCTGGCCGCCGACCGCAGCGGCATAGACCATCGACGAACTCTGGTACGACATGCCGGCCTGGGCATCGACTTCACGGCTGACCCCGGCGGCTTCCAGCCAGTAGCGCCAGTCTTCGGGGCGGGCGATGGAGTGCAGCATGGTGTAGCCGGCGATGTCGGCGGGGGTTTGCAGGCCGGGCCCGTGTTGCAGCAACGACGGGCTGCACACCGGGGCCAACACGTTGTTGCTCAGCACGTAGCAATTGCAGTTGGGCCACTCGCCGGAACCCAGGCGGATCGCGGCGTCGATGTCTTCCTTGTAGAAATCCACCGGCTCCAGCGAGGCGGTCAGCAGCACTTCGATCTTCGGGTTCTGTGCATGGAAACTCGCCAGCCGCGGGATCAGCCACTGCATGGCAAAGGTGGTGTAGGCGCGCACCTTGAGCTGACGGCGGCGTGGCGGCGACATGAGTTTTTTCGTCGCCCCGCGCAGGTCTTCGACAATTTTCGCCACGGCGCGAAAGTACTGCTCGCCGGCAGCGGTCAGGGTGATCTGCCGATGGCCGCGCACGAAAAGATCGAGCTTGAGAAATTCTTCCAGCGTGCGGATCTGCCGACTGACCGCACCCGGCGTGACGTTCAACTCGTCGGCGGCCAGGGTGATGCTCAGATGCCGGGCAACGGACTCGAATGCGCGGATGGCATTCAGCGGTGGCAGACGATCCATGGTGGGCAGGCTCTTGTTCTTATGGGAGGTGCGGCGCGCAGTGTACGTAAAGCAGAGCCTAAACCCACTTGATTAAAACTCAAGGCAGTGGGGTGTTTTTCTCGATTGTCGGGTCTGGGAGGCACCGATGGTTACCTGGTGACTCTGGTGCAGACATGACGCGTTATCTGTCGGGGGATGATGTTACGGTGCGCACTCGTGCGACGGCGGGTAAGGAGTAGGAGCGGGATTCCGAGTTGGGGTATGTGATCCAGAGTGGGCCGTTGAAGAACCTTGGAGTGAAGTGGAAAACGCCAGAGTCCACAGAATTATTTTTAATGTTGCGAATAAATTAATTGTACCGATATTTTGAGTATGTTTAATTTAGTTATCGCTTTCTGATTTCGTATGCGCCTTCTTTGATCCGGCGACGACCGGGTATGCGGTAGTCTGACACCCATGCAGGGTTTTCAAATTTCATTAGCACGACGTTTCCATATCGCTCGGGCGGGATCATATACACTGACTCGTCCCTTATTATCGGTGGGTTAATTCTATTTTCCCTTGAAAAAACTGAACCTTGTTCCGGTGTTTTTATCGGTATTCCTTTAAGATCTTTTACATAGATTTTTACGACGACAGGGGTCGACTTGTCCGTATAGGCTGCCTCGCGTGCATATCTGACTGCTTGCTCAAAGCTATCCGTCGAATAAAATCCTTCACCTAATTTTTGGGCACCTCTACGCCCCATGAATTTTTTGTCCAGGCCATTCAATAGCGAGGGTAGCTGCTCATTTGATGTGCCATGGTATGCGAGACGAGTATATTTGTTTCCGGGCGCGGGTCTGGAAATAGGAATCGGGCGGTCTTGGGGGATAATGCGTTGAATGTTTTTGCGCACAAAAGCCCATCCAACGGCATGCCCCGTTGGATCGTTCAGGTTAACCGGATCACCGAGGCAGTACGCGTATGTATTAAACAGACCCGCGCCAAACGGACTCAAACTGTCTGGACTGTTGAATCGCATCAAAACCGAATTAAACACCCGATACCCATTCCCCAACAAATAATGCCCGGTCATCGGGTCTGCCAGTTCGCCATTGAAACCCAGCAAGCTGAGTAACCAACAGGCAGCAGGGCGGTGGCCGTAGGGCGAATAGGCGATGGCTTGCGGCGGTTGGTTTGCTTTGAGTGTGTTCAGTACGGAGCGCTGCTGGTCGGTTGCCAATAGTGTGGTTGAGGACATTGCGGCGCTCCTGGCTTTCAAGGGCTGGGAGCTTGAGTATCTGTGGTGGAGCCGGGATTGGGTACTAGCAGATTTGATAGTTTCGCGGTGTCCCCGGTGTCCGCAGGTTCCGTGTAGGAGCAAGCTTGCTCGCGAAGAACCGGAGGGCGACGCGGGTTGTCTGGTGTATCTAGTTATCGTTCACGACCATCGCGAGCGGGCTCGCTCCTACAGGGGGCGGTGGTGTTTTATGTGATCGCACTTGATTAAAACTCAAGGCAGCGGGGTGTTTTTCTCGATTGTCGGGGGCAGGGCCCGGCTTTCAGGATCGATGTTCACGCGCCTGTCCGGGGCGTGTTCGAACCTGACAACAATAAGAGAAACACCTCCATGAACTACGCCTTCCCAGCGCTTTCACGTCTGGCTGTCTGCATTGCAGCGAGCACTGTTCTCAACCCGGCGTGCGCCGATATGTTCCAGGACAGCAAAGGCAACCTGGAGCTGCGCAACTACTACTTCAATCGCGATTTTCGCCAGTCCGGCGTGGCCCAGAGCAAGGCCGAGGAGTGGGCGCAGGGTTTGATCCTGCGGGTTGAATCGGGCTATACCGAGGGTTTGGTCGGCGTTGGTTTCGACGCCATTGGCCTGGTGGGGATCAAGCTCGATTCCGCGCCGGATCGCACCGGCACCGGCCTGCTCAACACCGCGCGCGGGCCAGGCGGGCGCGCCGAGGACGAGTACGGCGCACTCGGTGTCACCGGCAAGCTGCGCATGGCCAGGAGCACCCTGAAAGCCGGGACCCTGCTGCCGAAAATCCCGGTGGTGATGTCCAACGATTCGCGCCTGTTGCCACAGACCTTTCGCGGTGCCTGGCTCAACAGCGCCGACATCGACAACCTGTCCCTGGACCTCGGCCGCCTCGACCAGACCAAACTGCGCAATTCTTCCGACAACGAGGATCTGACGGTCTACAACGGCGTCGCGCGCAACATCCGCCTCGGCCGCCACAGCACCAGCGATCGCTTCGACTTCGCCGGGGCGACCTGGCGCTGGACGCCGTCGCTGAACACCGCCTATCACTACGGTGAACTCGACGGCATCTACCGCCAGCACTACCTGACCCTCAACCACAAATGGACGATCAGCGAAGGCCAGACCCTCAGCTCCGACCTGCGCTGGGCCCGCAGCCTCGCTGACGGCGGCAGCAACGTCGACAACTCGGCGTTGGGCGCGATGTTCACCTACAGCGCCAGCGGTCACTCGCTGGGGTTGGGTTATCAGCGCATGAGCGGCGACACCGGTTTTGCCAACATCAATGGCACCGATGGTTACCTGGTGAACCTGGTGCAGATCAATGATTTCGGTAATCAGGATGAGCGTTCGTGGCAGGCACGCTATGACTACAACTTTGTCGCGCTGGGCATTCCGGGGCTGACCTTCATGACGCGATATCTGTCGGGGGATGACGTGACCGTGCGTACTCGAACCTCTCAGGGCAAGGAGTGGGAACGGGATTCGGAGTTGGGCTACGTGATCCAGAGCGGGCCGTTGAAGAACCTTGGGGTGAAGTGGAAGAACGCCAGTGCGCGGAGCAATTTCTCCAGTGATATTGATGAGAATCGGTTGATCGTGACCTATTCCTTGGCGTTGTGGTAATGGATCCTGTTTGTTTAATAATCACTTATGGGTAGTCGAAATTCGATTGGTTAGTTTCAGGGGTTTGACCTGGAATTTGTTATGCTTGTTCGAAAGAAATTTAAATTCTCAATTTTAAGTCCAGTCGGATGTTGTATTTTGAGGGTTAAGTCATGGATCGAAGTTTGTCTATTTCTGATGCGAGTCGATTTCTTATGTGTGGTTCAATGGTTATTTTATCTAGGTAAAGCTGGGCAGCTACTCTGCGTTGGTGGCTGCCTGGACCCACTCGACTGCTGACCGAGATATCCCGCAGTTCAAAGTGGTCGTAGATTAAATTTGATGGCGGGTTGCCCGGTTGCCCCCAAAAATGAATTTCGTTGAATAAGTTTTTATAGTCTTTTGCGACTGGAGTGTTATCAATAATTTTTTTCAAGCGTATAGGTGTGGTATCAAGCGAAAGTTCGTGTTTTTTCACTGTCCTGGCTGAGATGTGTTCTAGATTCAAAGGGTGAACAACCTCATGTTTCGGATCGCTAGTGATTGCCAATAAGTCTTTATTGAAGATATTGGTGCGTAGGTTGTTTTTTTTCTCGATGTAGGATCGTGATAGATACTCTATTCGAGCTTTAGGGGGCAGTTTTGTTGTTAAGGATGCTTTTTTTGCAATGCGGTTTAAGTTAAAAACTGTCGTGCCGATTGTTTTGAAGGAGACGTGCCCGTTAGGGTCGTGCCTATTTATCGGGTCACCCAAACAATACACATACGGATTTAATCCCCCCTTTCTAAATGGGCTCAAACTATCCGGGCTATTAAACCGTTTTAGCGCCGGATTAAACGCCCGATACCCATTCCCTAACAGATAATGCCCAGTCACTGAGTCTGCGAGTTCGCCATTGAGCCCCAGCATGCTGACTAACCAACAGGCAGCAGGTCGGTGGCCATAGGGCGAATAGGCAATGGCTTGCGGCGGTTGGTTTGCTTTGAGTGTGTTCAGCACGGAGCGCTGCTGATCGGTTGCCAGTAGTGTAGTTGAGGACATTGCGGCGCTCCTGGCTTTCAAGGGCTGGGAGCTTGAGTATCTTTGGTGATGCCGGGATTGGGTACTAGCAGATCTGATAGTTTCGCGGTGTCCCTGATGTCCGCAGATCCCGCGTAGGAGCGAGCCTGCTCGCGATGGGGGCGTGTCAGTCGACATTGCCGTCGTCTGGCACACCGCCATCGCGAGCAGGCTCGCTCCTACAGGGGGTGGCGGTGTTTTGGGGATGTAAAAAAAGGCGCAGCCATGGCTGCGCCTTTGGGTGAACCGGGTCGCTTCAGAGCCGAATGATCACCGACTTCAACTGCGTGTAATGCGACAGCGCATCCACCCCTTGCTCGCGCCCGTACCCACTCTGCTTGAACCCGCCGCAGGGCGTTTGCACGAAGCCGCCGCTGTATTCGTTGACCACGATCCGACCCGCCTCAAGCTGCGCGGCGACGCGGTGGACGCGGCCGATGTCGCGGCTCCAGATCCCGGCGCCCAGGCCGAACTCGCTGTCGTTGGCGATGCGCAGGGCATCGGCTTCGTTCTTGAACGGGATCACGCAAACGATGGGGCCGAAGATTTCTTCCCGGGCCAGGGTCATGTCGTTGGTCACGCCGGTGTAGACCGTCGGTTCGATGTACCAGCCGTTTTCGAAGCCGGGCAAGGTAGCGACCTTGCCGCCGATGGCCGGGGTCAGGCCTTCGCGTTCGGCGATGGCGAAGTAGCTCTGGATTTTCTCGAATTGCGCCTGGGTGGTGATGGGGCCGGAAGTGGCTTCATCCTGTGGGCCGACGCGCAGTTGGCCAACCTCGGCCACCAGCTTGTCGACGAAGCGCTCGTAGATCGATTCCTGCACCAGCAAGCGCGTGCCCGCCGCGCACCATTGGCCGCTGTTCCAGGTGAAGGCCAGGGTCGCGCCCTTGGCGGAGGCGTCGAGGTCGGCGTCGTCGAAGACGATGTTGGCCGACTTGCCGCCCAGTTCCAGGGTCAGCGGCAGGATGCGATCCGCCGCGATGTGCCCCAGTTCCTGGCCTGCGCGAATGCCGCCGGTGAAGGAGATTTTGCGGATGTGCGGGTTATGCGCCATGGCCGGGCCGATCACGCTGCCCTTGCCGACGATCACGTTGAACACCCCCGGCGGCACGCCGGCCTCGATGGCCAGGCGCGCCAGTTCCACCAGCGAGGCCGAGGTGTGTTCGGAGGGTTTGGCGACCACGGTGTTGCCGGTGGCCAGGGCCGGGGCGATGGCGCGGGCGGCCTGATGTAGCGGGGCGTTCCACGGCAGGATCACGCCGATCACACCGAACGGATCGCGACGGGTGTAGACGTGGTAGTTGGGGCCCTGGTTGATCACTTCGCCGTCCATGACATTGACGATGCCACCGTAGAACTCGAAGTACTGCGCGGTCAGGTCCATCAGGGTCGCCATCTCGCGGCCGGGCTTGCCGGTTTCGGCCCGCTCCAGGGCACCGAGTGTGCTTTCGCTGGCGCGGATCAGGCGGCCGAAATCGTTGAGGATGCGCCCGCGCAACGCCGGACGCATGTCGCGCCAGGCCTGCAAGGCGCTGGCGGCGCTGTCGATGGCAATGGCCACGTCGGCCGGACTGCTGCTGGCTACTTCGTTGAGTTTTTCGCCGGTGCGCGGGTCGATCTTGTCGACGTATTGGCCGTCCAGCGGCGGCGTGATGCGGCCGTCGATGAAGCTGTTGGTTCTGTCAAACATTGCCGGTTCTCCTCGTGAAGCTCTTCTTGTTAATGCGCGGCATGGGGGAGGTCGTGGGCAGCCCCATGATTGCCTGCCATTACCGCTGCTCGCGCAGAACCCTTCAACCGAGTTTTAAAGGGCCATGCCTTGAGAAAATCTCAAGGCAGTGACTTGAGGTTTAGTCAACCGAGCCGTCCTGAAAACTCGCTACACGAAACCCTGGCAACGCCGGATATTGCTCCCGTAGCAACGCTGAGGCCGCGTCCGAAGGTCAACAATAATAGCGCCCACGGGAGTCTTGAATATGAGCAACTACCACACGGTGGACGGTCAATTGCCGCCGTCATCCACTGCCACTGCACCTGTGCAAACCGAAGGTCGACAACTCAACAGCGCCGAGAAAAAAGCGATAGTGGCCGCCACTCTCGGCACCATCGTCGAATACACCGATTGGGTGATCTACGCGACGTTTTCCTCGATCCTCGCCAAGCAGTTTTTCCCCGCCGGTGACGGCGTCACCGCGCTGTTGTCAGTGCTGGCGGTGTTCGCCGTCGGCTTCATCATGCGCCCCATCGGTGGTGCGGTGCTGGGCCAATTGGCTGACCGTTATGGGCGTAAAAAAGGCCTGACGCTGTCGATCCTGCTGATGTCGGTGGCTTCGCTGGTGATCGGCATCTGCCCCAACTACGAAAGCATCGGCATTGCCGCACCAATCATTCTGGTGATTGCCCGTCTGGTTCAGGGCTTTTCGGCGGGCGGCGAATTCGGCTCGGCGTCGGCATTCCTGATCGAGTCGGCACCGGCGCATCGCCGGGCGTTTGCCGGGTCCTGGCAGTGGTTCGCCATTAACGCCGGCACGCTGGTATCGTTTCTGCTGGGCTTTGCCCTGGCGTCGATGGGCAGCGACACCGCGCTGTACGACTGGGGCTGGCGCGTGGCGTTCGTGATCGCGGCGCTGATGGGGCTGATCACTTTGTGGATTCGCCTGTCGGTGCGCGAGACCGAAATTTTCAAATCGAAGATCGCCAGCCACGGCAAGAAGCGTCCGATTCGCGAGCTGCTGTTCAGCCATCGTCGCGATGCCATGCGGGTGATCGGCATCGCCATGGCCGGCAACCTGCTCAACTACGTGTGGATGGTCAGTTACCCCAATCAGGTGCACCTGATCACCGGTATGTCGATCCGCGACACCTTGCTGGCCGGGGTGGTTTCCGTCGGCGTGTCGCTGGTGCTGATGCCGTTCGCCGGCAAACTGGCGGACCGGGTCGGCCGCCGTCCGGTGCTGATCGCCTTCGCCATCGCCTCGATCCTGTGGGCCTGGCCGAGCTTCGGACTGTTGCACCCCGGCATCAGCCTGCTGGAAGTGACGCTGATCCAGACCGTGTCGATGGTGATCATGACCGGCTTCGGCGCTGCCTCGGCAGTGACCATGGCCGAGCAGTTCCCGGCCGAAGTGCGCGTCACCGGTATCGCCTTGCCCTATGCCTTGTCGGTGACCCTGTTCGGCGGCACCGCGCCGTACCTGATGGCGGCGATGGCGGGGTGGGGGTATGGCGGGTGGTTCTGGATTTACCTGGCGGTGATCAGTGCGATCAGCCTGGTGGTTTATCTGCGGATGCCGGAGACGCGGGGGCAACCGCTGCGCTGAGTCAGATCGCAAGGTTTCGCAGAATCTGTGGGAGCGGGCTTGCTCGCGAAAGCGTCGTAGCATTCAACAGATTTGTTGACTGACACACCGCCTTCGCGAGCAAGCCCGCTCCCACACTTGGTCTTCGGTGAACACAAAAACCTATGTACGGCGCAGGCCCAGCGTGGGAGCGAGCCTGCTCGCGAAGGCGGAGTGTCAGGCTACATAGAATCTCCCACAGAGATTTGTGCACTAGGCCGGAACCGGCTCCGGTTCGGTCAACACCTTCCTGAACGTCTCCACCAAAGGTCGCAGGTTGATCCGGTGCCACGCCGCCCACAGCGGCGTGGTGAAGGAAATCCACGGCACCTCCCTCAGCACCACGCCCGGTGGTGCGTTGCGGCTCAGGCCTTTCTGAATCATCGCGATCCCCAGTCCCGACGCCACCAAGCCCAATGCGGTAAACGGTTCGGTGGCTTGCATGCGGATGTCCGGGGTGAAGCCGGCGCGGATACAGGCGCTGACGAAGTCGTCGTGGCAACTGGCATTCTGGCGATGCTGCACACCAATCCATTCCTGATCGGCCAGGTCGGCGGCGACCAGTGTTGCTTTCTGTGCCAGGGGATGATGCTCGGGCAGGGCCAGCAGCATCGGGTCGTCCAGCACCTGGAAACCCAGCAGGTCCGGGTCGTCGTTGGTCGGCGGTTCGCTGACCAATGCGATATCCAGACTACGCTGACGCAGGCCTTCGAGTTGTTCGGCGGAGCTGAGGTTGTACAGCGCGACGTGCACGTTCGGCCGGTCACCGCGCAGCACGCGCAAGGCATTGGGCAGGACGCCGGCATGCATGGCGTTTTCGATGTAGCCGATGCACAAGCCGCCTTCTTCGCCGCGACCCAGGCGTTTGCCCAGGGATTCCAGGCGATTGGCGTGGGTCAGCAGCGCGCGGGTTTCGGCGAGGAAGGTCTGGCCGTCGCGAGTCAGGCGGATACGTTGCTGGCTGCGCTCGAACAGGGTCAGGCCCAGGCGCTCTTCGAGCTGGGCGATCTGCCGGCTCAGGGGCGATTGGGAAATGTGCAAGCGTTCGGCGGCGCGACCGACGTGTTCTTCCTCGGCGACGGCGACGAAGTAGCGCAATTGACGGATGTCGATCATGTCAGACCTATAGGGACTCAAGTGCTGCGCATTATGTCTTGGACGGTCCGATCATCGCAATCTAGGATCTGCTCAACGGTCACCTGACCACTGAACTGATGAGGATTTGAATCATGAGCTTGAAAGACAAACTGCCCGGCGCACTGGGTTTCGGCACTGCACCGCTGGGCAACATGTTCCGCGCCATTCCTGAAGAAGAAGCGCAAGCCACCGTGCATGCCGCCTGGGAGGCCGGCGTGCGTTACTTCGATACCGCACCGTTCTACGGTTCGGGCCTGTCGGAAATTCGCCTCGGCCAGGCACTGTCCCGCTACAACCGCGACGACTATGTACTGAGCAGCAAGGTCGGCCGGGTGATTCTCGACGAAGTCGAAGACGCCGCCGCCCGCGATCTGGGCGAGAAAAGCGGGGTGTTCGAACACGGCCGCCCGAACAAGATCGTCAACGACTACAGCGCCGACGCGACCATGCGTTCGATCGAAGACAGCCTCAAGCGTCTGCAAACCGATCGCCTGGACATCGTCTGGGTGCATGACATCGCCCAGGATTTCTACGGCGATCAATGGCTGGAATACTTCAATCAGGCGCGCACCGGTGCCTTCAAAGTCCTGACCCGCTTGCGTGAAGAAGGCGTGATCAAGGGCTGGGGCCTGGGCGTGAACAAGGTCGAACCCTGCGAACTGACCCTGGACCTGAGCGAAGCGCAGCCGGACGGGTTTTTGCTGGCCGGTCGCTACACGCTGCTTGATCATGACCGTGCCTTGCAGCGCCTGATGGACGCAGCGCTGGCGCAAAACGTCGAGATCGTGGTTGGCGGTCCGTACAGCTCGGGCATCCTCGCCGGTGGCGCGCACTTCGAATACCAGAAGGCCAGCCCGGCGATCATCGCCAAAGTTGAGCACATCAAACGCATTGCGGCTGCCCACGGTGTCGACATCAAAGCCGCAGCCTTGCAATTTTCCCTGGCTAACCCGGCGGTGGCGGCAGTGATTCCAGGTGCCAGCCGTCCCGAGCGGATTGCCGAAGATGTCGCCGCGTTGTCGGCGGTGATTCCCGCAGCTTTCTGGCAGGCATTGCGTGACGCGAAGCTGGTGTCCGAACGAGCCCCATTACCCATGATTGGAGCCTGAACATGAAAATCGATCTGAGTGGAAAACTGGCGATTGTCAGCGGCAGCACCGCCGGCATTGGCCTGGGCATCAGCAAGGCGCTGGCCGAATCCGGCGCCACGGTGGTGGTGATCGGCCGCGACACAGCCAAGGTCGAGCAGGCCCTGGCGAGCATTCGCCAGAGCGTGCCGGGTGCACAGTTGCGCGGCTTGACCGCGGACCTGGGCACCGCCGAAGGCGCGGAAAAATTGTTCGCCGCCGAACCGCGCGCCGACGTTCTGGTAAACAACCTCGGGATCTACAACGATGTGGACTTCTTCGAGACCCCGGACAGCGAGTGGACGCGCTTCTATGAAGTCAACGTGATCTCCGGTGTGCGCCTGGCCCGGCATTACGTGCCGGACATGGTCAAGCAGGGCTGGGGGCGGGTGATTTTCCTGTCTTCGGAGTCCGGTGTGGCGATCCCGGCCGAGATGATCAACTACGGCGTGACCAAAAGCGCCAACCTGGCGGTGTCCCATGGCCTGGCCAAACGTCTGGCGGGCACTGGAGTGACGGTCAATTCGATCCTGCCGGGCCCGACCCTTACCGACGGTGTGGAGGAGATGCTCAAGGATGCCATCGCCGCCTCCGGTCGCAGCGTCCGGGAAGAAGCCGACGCCTTCGTGCGCAAGGCCCGGCCAAGTTCGATCATCCAGCGCGTGGCGGAGGTCGAGGAAGTGGCGAACCTGGTGGCCTACATCGCTTCGCCGCTATCCTCGGCCACCACCGGCGCAGCCCTGCGGGTCGACGGCGGCGTCGTCGACAGCCTGGCCATCTGAACCTTTTTGAATCTGGAGAATATTTTTCATGGCAACAACATCAGCATCCATCGACATCCCGGCCTCGGCCGATCAGGTCTGGCAATTGATCGGCGGTTTCAACTCGCTGCCGGACTGGCTGCCGTTCATTCCCAAGAGCGAACTCAGCGAAGGCGGGCGCGTGCGCAGCCTGCAAACGGCGGACGGCGGCGTGGTGATCGAGCGTCTGCAAGCGTTCGACAATGACGGCAAAACCTACAGCTACTCGATCTTGCAGGCGCCGTTTCCGGCCACGGATTACCTGGCGACGATTCGTGTGGAAGCGCAGGGGCAGGGCGCCCGGGTGACCTGGTCCGGTCGGTTTGAGCCGGTGGGGGTGAGTGACGAGGAAGTGGTGGCGCTGTTTACCGGGATTTATCAGGGTGGGCTTGAGGCGTTGCGAAAAAACTACCCAGCCTGATAGGCACCAGAAATCCCTGTGGGAGCGGGCAAGCCCGCTCCCACAGGTTCTGTGTCAGTTCTGCAGTTTTGTATCAGGCTTGAGGTATCAAACTCTCCCGACAATCCAGCACCAACCGCGCCCCACCCAGTTCACTGTTACCCACCTCCAGCGTAAACCCATGCAGGCTGACAATCGCCGCGACGATCGACAGCCCCAACCCGAAACCGCTTTTCAGATTGCCCGCCTCGGCGCGATAAAAACGCTGGAACACCGCCACCCGTTCAGACTCGGGAATGCCGGGGCCGGAGTCGAGCACTTCGATGCGGGTATGCCCGTTCTCATCAATCCCACGCAAAATCACCTGGCCACCGGGCGGGGTGAATTTGATCGAGTTGCTGAGCAGGTTCGCCACCGCTTCGAACAGCAAAGCGCGATCGCCATTGAGCGAAGGTAACGATGCGGGCAGTTGCAGTTGAAACGTCAGGCCATCGTCCTCGGCCAACGGCAGATAGAACTCATGCAGTTCTTGCAGCAACGGCACCGGGTCCAGCTGCACGAAACCGGAGCGGCGCTGGCGGTCCTCCAGTTCGGAAATCCGCAGCAGCCCACGAAAGCGCGCCATCAACGTGTCGGCTTCGGCCAATACCAGGTCAAGCTGCGTCGCTTGCGCCGAGCCTTCGCCGGCCTGTTGTTGCATGCGGTAAAGCTGCGCGCGCAGGCGGGTCAGGGGCGTGCGCAAGTCATGGGCGATGTTGTCGCACACGCCCTTGACCTCGTTCATCAACCGCTCGATGCGTTCGAGCATGGCGTTGACGATGGCGGCAAGCATGTCCAGTTCATCGCGGCGATTGGACAGCGGCAGGCGCCGGGTCAGGTCACCGGCGACGATGGCTTCGGCGCTGGCCTGAATCCCGCGAATGCGCTGCAGCGGCCGACGGCGAAGCAGGTGCCAACCGACGATGCCCGGCAGGATGGTCAAGGTCACGCCCCAGAACAAGGCATGGAGAATGATCCGGGTCACGGCAAACAACGAACCGTTGTCCCGCACCAGGATCAGCCAGTGGCCATCTTTCGTCTGGGTCGCCACGGCGTCGCAGCTGTCGATGGGCAGGGTCGGGTCGTCGGATTCGGCGCAATCGTTGAGCATGTGGATCTTGCCGTCCAGCGGCAGGTCCTTGGGGATGTGGCGCAGGGCGCCGCTGAGGTAACGATGCTCGGCATCGAACAGGCCATAGGCGTCGATGCCGCGAATGTCGAAGGTCATGCTGACGGCGAGGGCATCTGCCAGTTGTTCGCCCTGGAAGTGCGAAAACAGATGCTGACGTTGCATCAGCGAATGCTTGGCCAGGTTGTCCAGGTAAGCGGACACCTCGTAGTACATGACACCCATGAGAATGCCGCTCCAGGCCACGAACAACGCACTGTAGAGCGCCAGCAGGCGACTGGTGGAAGAGCGCCAGCCTTTAGACGGGTTCGGCAATGACATAACCCGAGCCTCGCACGGTCCGAATCAGTGGAACATTGCCAGGTGGGTCGATCTTCTTGCGCAGGCGGCCGATGTGCACGTCGATCAGGTTGGTGCCGGGATCGAAGTGATAACCCCAGACCTCTTCGAAAATCATCATCCGCGAGAGGATTTGCCCGGTGTTGCGCATCAGGAATTCCAGCAACTTGTATTCGGTGGGCAGCAGCGTGAGCAGCTCGCCATTCCGGCTGGCTTCGTGGCTGATCAGGTTCAGCTCCAGGTCTGCCACCCGCAGCGTGGTGGCCTGGGCGGTCACGGTGTTCTGCCGGCGCAGCAGGACTTCGACCCGGGCGGCCATCTCATCGGTGGCGAAGGGCTTGGTCAGGTAGTCGTCGCCCCCGGCGCGCAAGCCGCGCACACGTTCATCGACATCGGAAAGGGCGCTGATCATCAGGATAGGCGTGGCTACGCCCATGGTCCGCAGCGTGGTGACAATCGCCAGGCCATCGAGCTCGGGCAGCATGCGGTCGAGGGTGATCAGATCGTAGTGGCCGCTGACCGCACGTTCCAGCCCCTCGCGCCCGTTGTCGACCCAGTCGACGTCGAGGCCGTGGCTGCTCAGTTCGGCGACGATTTCCCGGGCGGTCACAGCGTCGTCTTCGATGGTCAAGATGCGGGTCATAGGGCTGGCCTGATTAGGTGTTCACAACGATAGGCGACATTTTGCCAAGAAATGTTCGCCAGCTTTCTAAATAAAACTTCATGGACCTGCCAATGCAGAAAACCCGCTGAGCATACGTGTTGGTTGCATATTGCAAGAGCCGAGGAAGTTCAATCTTTATAACTGGCTGACAGACAACGATTTATTCAAAAGCCGCGACTGGCACGGTGACTGCAACTGCTGATTACGAAGCGTTGTAACACCATCTTTTTGCCTGGAGCGATACAACGATGAATAGATCCTCTGATGGTTTCTATCCCGCCCTGGATGAATCGACCACGCTGTCCGGCGTGTCGTGGGGCGCGATCTTTGCCGGGGCCGCGGCTGCGGCGGCGTTGTCGCTGATTCTGGTGCTGCTGGGTTTTGGCCTGGGGTTTTCCGCGGTATCGCCGTGGGCCAATGAAGGTGTCAGCGCCAAGAGTCTGGGCATTACCACGATTGTCTGGCTGGCTTTCACACAAATCGTGGCCTCCGGGCTCGGTGGCTATATAGCTGGCCGGTTGCGGGTGAAGTGGGCCTGCATGCACAGCGATGAAGTCTATTTCCGCGACACCGCCCACGGTTTTCTCGCCTGGTGCGTGGCGACGCTGGTGACGGCCACGCTGGTGGCCGGTTCGGTCAGCGGCATCATCAGCGGTGGTGTGCAAGCCGGGGCGCAGGTCGCCGGGGGTGCCGCCAGTGCCGTGACTCAAGTGGCCGGTACTGCAGCGGCCAATATCGATAGCGATCAGTACGGTTATTACATCGACAGCCTGTTCCGCGATGATCGTCCGGCCGCCGTCAGCGATGACGCGGTGCACGGGACCGTCACCCGCATCTTCGTTCGCTCTCTGGCCAACGATGGTCAACTGGCTGCTGAAGACCGTACCTATCTGGCACAACTGGTAGCGCAACGCACCAACTTCACTCAGGCGGATGCCGAGCGTCGTGTCGATGAAGTTTACGCCCGCACGCAAAAAGCCGTGGCCGACGCAAAGCTGGCCGCACAACAGGCTGCGGACACAGCCGCCAAGGTTGCCGCCATGACCACCCTGTGGATGTTTGTTGCGTTATTGGCCGGTGCGTTCTTCGCCAGCCTTGCCGCAACTTTCGGCGGTCGTCGCCGGGATGCCGTGGTGTATGTGGAAACCGACACTTACGTCACCGCACCACCTGTTCGCTAACCCAGGAGAATCATCATGCGTTCATTACTGCTGTTCTTTCTCGGCGTACCGATCCCGATCATTATTCTGATTGCGTTGTTCACGTGAGTTGATACTTCAAGACAAAAAGATCGCAGCCTTCGGCAGCTCCTGCACAATCCTCGTAGGAGCTGCCGCAGGCTGCGATCTTTTGATCTGGAACCCTCAATCAATCGGTGTACTGACAAACACCTCAAGCCCCTCGGCATACCCGGTGAACGCAGCGATCCTCGGAAACCGCTCAGTCGACACCTGATCCGGCACCACATAGTTGGTAAAGCTCCACGCCACCGCCAGGGTGATGCCCACCTGATCAATCAAGCCATCGGTTCTCAGCGGTTGCTTTTCCAGCTCCCGCTCCAGCGCCGAATACGCTGCCGCCAATTGCCCCTCGACCCGCTCAACCCACGGCGCATACTGAATTTCCGTCGGCCGCAAGTTGCGCTCGTAATATAGCTGCACCGACTTTTCGCTGGCCGCCAATGCCAGGCCGATCAGGCGCAATGCACGCAGGCGCTGCTCGATGCCCGCGGGCATCAAACTGCGTTCCGGGCCAGCCAGTGCTTCCAGGTAATCGATGATCAGTGTGGAATCCATCAACACTTCACCGTCATCCAGCACCAGGGTGGGGGCCTTGACCACCGGGTTGATTTGCCGGAACTGTTCGAACGTCCTGAACACCGACACCGATTCGTGCTCCAGGGCAATGCCCAGGCGTTTGGCAGAAATGGCGACGCGTCGCACATAGGGCGAATCCAGCATGCCGATCAACTTCATTTAACCGCTCCTTGGGTTTGCCATTTCGGGAGGTACAACCTTAGCCGAGCCTGCGCAACCTGCAAAAGGGGGCCATGTTGCTAGTCCGTTTGTCTTCTATATACCTCCGCTGGATTGAATTTCTTGCTATAAACGCACTCCGATATCCGCCTGGATGCCTGCCATAGCGCATTTTCGAGGCCTTGTCGGACAAATTCGCTGTCTTTTCAGTTGCTGAGGCCTCAAGTCGGCCTTAGACTGCCGCCCCTCGTAAATTGAGTGCCGGGTGGCGCTTGGAACAAACGGCGCCTTTCCGATGGCCTGCCCAGGTCCGCCGGAACGCTCCCTTATTCGCCTTAATGCACGTTTTTTTATAGAGATATCAATGACAAAGGACAAGTTGCTGGCCATGCCGGCGGATGACTACATGAATGCCGAGCAACATGCTTTTTTCTCCGAGCTGTTGCAGAACATGAAAGTCGAAACCCATGAGCGCATCGAACAGAACCGCATCGCCATCGAAAGCCTGGACACCCCGGCCGATCCGGCTGACGCGGCTTCCGTGGAAGAAGAGCGTACCTGGCTGGTAAACGCTATCGATCGCGACCAGCGCATGCTGCCTCAGTTGGAACAAGCCCTGGAACGTATCAAAGAAGACAGCTTCGGCTGGTGCGACGACAGCGGCGAGCCGATTGGCCTCAAGCGCCTGCTGATCAGCCCGACCACCAAGTACTGCATCGAAGCTCAAGAGCGTCACGAGCAGATCGACAAGCACCAGCGTCAGGCCTGATTCGTCAGTGCCCCCATCGCGGGCAAGCCAGCTCCCACAGGATGATCGTGAACCCTGTGGGAGCTGGCTTGCCCGCGATGCTTTTTGTCGTCCAAGAAATCTTCTATTGATTTGCTGCAATACCCGCGACTAAAGGCTTATGGATAATGGCTTTTTAGTGGCGCTTAATGCGAAGACAACAATTAGAAGATTTTTTTGGGGTGACTACGATGACGAGAGAAGGTTCTCTGGTGGCGGCAGTGCCTGCGCCTGTACTTTTGCCGAAAAACCGCTGGCTGACACCGACGTTGCAAAGCATCGCGCTGATGCTGTTGCTGTGTGGCATGACACTTGGCGGCTGGTCGCTTTACCTTGGCTTGCCAGTGGCCGTGTTGATTATCTGGCTGCCTCGCCTGCGCTCACGCGCAACTCCCGAATCCGTTCCTGCCGATACGTCCGGCGCCATCGCCGCGTTGACCCGCGATCTTTCCTACACCACCAGTCATAACGCGCTGTCCGCCGCCGGCGTGGCCTTTTCGGTCAAGCAACTGGCGGACAAGCTGCAATCGCAACTGGGTGCAGCAGCGCAAATCGTCGGCAACGCCGAAGTGATGATTGCCACCGAACAGGCCACCTCGACCCTCAGTCGCGAGGCGCTGAGCGCTGCGAGTGAGGCGCATCGCAGCGGCGCGGCCGGGCGAAGCGAGTTGATCGAGTCGATTTCGCGGATGCACCGACTCAGCGAACGGGCCAATAGCAGCCGTGAACTGATCGAAGCCCTGAGCCTGCGCAGCGACGATATCCAGCGTGTGACCCTGGTCATCCAGTCCATCGCCAGCCAGACCAACCTGTTGGCCCTGAACGCGGCGATCGAAGCGGCGCGGGCCGGGGAACACGGGCGCGGTTTTGCGGTGGTGGCCGACGAGGTTCGCGGACTCGCCGCGCGCACGGCGACCGCGACCGGGGAAGTCGGTGAGATGGTGGCCGATATCCAGCAACGCACCGCGCAGGTGGTGGAGCAGATCCGCCAGCTGTCCAGCGACCTCGACACCGGTGTCGAGCAGGTCGAACACACCGGTCAGCATCTGGAAAACATCGCCCGCCTGGCGGCCAGCGTTGAAACCCAGGTCGGGGAAATCGCCCGCGGTGCCGAAACCAATCGCGAACAACTCGATAGCCTGTTTCACTCCATCGAACAGATGCGCAGTGACCTGTCCATCAGCGATCAACAAACCCGACGCCTGGCCGAGGCCGCGGTGCAAATGGAAGGGCAGGCGGAAACCATCAGCGAACGACTGGCCGAAGTCGGGCTGGACGATTATCACCAGCGGATCTACGACCTGGCGCGCGAAGGCGCGAGTCAGATTGCAGCGCGTTTCGAAGCGGACATCGACGCAGGCCGTGTCAGCCTCGACGATTTGTTCGACCGCAACTACCAGGCGATCCCCGACACCAGTCCGGCTAAATACCAGACACGTTTCGACCGCTACACCGATCAGGTCTTGCCGGCGATCCAGGAACCACTGCTGCCGCGTCATGAAGGTCTGGTGTTCGCGATTGCCTGCACCCAGCAGGGTTATGTGCCGACTCACAACAACGTCTTCAGCCAGCCCCTGACCGGCGATGTGCAGGTCGATACGCTGCAAAACCGCACCAAACGAAAATTCGCCGACCGCACCGGGATTCGCTGTGGCAGTCATCAGCAGGCGGTATTGTTGCAGACTTACACCCGGGACACGGGGGAGCTGATGCATGATTTGTCGGTGCCGATTGTGGTCAGGGGGCGGCATTGGGGTGGGTTGCGGTTGGGGTATAAGCCGCAGACGGTTCGGTAGTGGCTGCATTGGGTCGGTGTACATATCCGTTACTGCGGTAACGGCGACTAATGGTTTCGCCCTTACGGCGAGTTACTTGGAAAAGCGCCAAGTAACCAAACGCTTTCGCCCCCTTTTCGTTCGGTGCCGAGCCTGGGCGAGGCACCGAGTGGTGGGGCAAGAGCCTTTTGGTTACTTTTGGCTGGGCCGGCATTCCGGCTCTTCCAAAAGTGACCCGCTGTAAAAGCGGAACCCTAAGTGGCCGTTACCGCAGAAACGGATATTCACCCAATCCAACCCAGACCCCACAGATTGTTACGACTTCGACAACGGAGCTCTACAAAGTCGTGCTGTTTCCCCGTCACCGAACTCATTACCCTACCTACATAGTTAGGTCGCTAACGGAGTTCGAAGCGCAACATGCAAAGCAGAGTGGATGTCGCGGTGATGATTGGCAGCGGTGTGCCCGCCAGTTTGCGAGCCTTGGGCCAGAGCGTGTGCTGGGTGGTGTTGTTGAACGGAGAGCGCCGGGGCACGGCGTTCTCCAGTCGCGATGAAGCGGAGGAGTGCAAGGCTGCCTGGTTGGCGCAATTGAACGCCGAAATTCCGGACAGCCTGCATTGAACCGGGAGGTCAGTGCACCTGGTGCATACGCAGGTTCAGGTCGTCGACCACCCGCGCCCAGTCGGCATCTTCACGCAATTGTTCTTTCAGGAAACCTGCCTGTTGCGGGGTCCAGAACTCGGCATCGATGAGTTTCTTGTCATCGGGCATCGGCGAGTGGCTGGCAATGAAATCGTCGATGGCTGTCTGGGTGGAATCCAGGCCGAGTTGGTCGAACAAACCTTTCAAGTCGTGGTTCGGTGATTCCATTTTCATCTCCTTGCAGGGTGAAGAGGGTTCGAGGTCTGAGCAACGGCTCCATTACTTCTGAGGGAGCCACGCTTCAGGAGTTCGAAAACTGTATTCAAACGCAGGAGAGAGCATAGACCGCAAAACCGGGTATCAGGCTTTCAATGCGCCGGCATCGACAGCCGCCTTGAGCTCCTTGGCGGACTCCTGGGCGGCGAGGGCAGCGATCTCCGTGGACTTGAACCAGCGGTCTTTTTCGACCTGGTGATAGCTCACGGTTTTCAGCGGTGGCTTGGCGCGCATGACAATCACGGCCTGGAACTCGCCGTCGACTTCTCTGGCTTCGCCCCGGATAAAAAACTCGCCGATATCAAATTCCGTCACTTTGCGGCCTTCCCTTGGAAATATATTGTTGTGTTCAACGACGCCCCGTGGTGACGGGGCGCCATTGATTGGTCGGGCAGTATGGCAGCAGTTGCGGGCGGGCGGCTGAGTTAAGTCGCCGGCATGACGAAACGACTCTATGAATGAGCGAGGCGCGTCGTGTCAAATACGTGACTCGAGCGAGCGGGCGAGGGCACAGGCTTCGTTATGATTGGCACGGAAACCTCTTACATGCCCCGTGGAAATTTCTTTGATATGGAAGAAGGCATTGCCAGCCAATATCACTTGAAACCTCGGAAAGACGGGGCATCGGGTTTGAGGTTCAGCGTCTGGTAACCCTTGCGAACGGGAAATCGATGGATCTGCCAAGGGATGGTCGAAGTGAGTCAAGGTGCACATAGGAAGTCCTTTTCGTTGTTTTACCGACGTATGTACGTCGTTATGGGTAGTCTCGGCGAGCATGGCTGCTCTAGAATCACCCTCACTGGTGGGTGATCTGTGTTTATCTAAAGCAATTTTTGCTTGGCGATATGTCGGAAAAGTGCTTTTTTTTGAGAGTTTTTTCCCTGAAGTTGATAGTCCGTATTTCTCCGGCCGTACAAAGGGCGTTTTCCTTCAACCTTTGACGAATGCCTGGCAGGACGAGGCGAGCGGCGTCCAGTAATCTGCTCAAGCCTCTGGATGGATGGGCCCTCTGCTCATTCAGGATCTCGATCCGGGTTTATCTGGCTTCACCCTCGGCATTGCCGCTTTTTTCGGCTGTGCGCATTTCAAGCGCGCGGCATCATTTACAGATGTGGGGATGGTTCCTTGGCAGTAAGTAATCTCGATATGCATGCTTTGTTCGTGCTGGGTGATTTGCGCGCAAAGCTGGTTAAACAGTTTCAGTCACGTTTCGTTTACATCACCGAACAGAACGCCGAAGGCATCTACGTCGCCGAAATCGACACCGACTCGGCGCTGGTGGTGGACGACAAGCCGGGGCTCAAACTCAAGGTCGGCGACCATTTCAGCGCCTCGGTCCTGCCGAGTCGCGAAGGTGGCAAGCTGGAAATCAAATTCCGCGAAATCAAACTGACGGTCTACGGCCTGGGCGACTACGCCTTTGTGACCACTGCCGATGGCCAAGCGGTGATATTCAAGGAAGGTCACAGCGTGGTGACGGTGTTCGCCGCCCACCAGCAATTGCAGGAAGGCCTGACCAAGACGCTCAAGGCTGTGACCGCCAAGGCCGCCAAGTGGCGCAAAGGCGAACTGGTGACGTTCAAGGCCAGCGAGTGATGAGCCTGACCCGCGCCGACTTCCACCAGCAGAATCAGGCCAGTGCCCAAGCCGAAGCCCTGAGGCTGTTCGAGCACAAACCTGTTCTGCAGGGAGCCTGGCTGAATTGGGTGGCCTCACAGCTCTATGCATTGCGTCCGGCGGAGTACGCCAGCATGGTCAGACGAGAACTGGTGCGATTGCAGGACGTTTCCGAACATTAATCCGAGTCCCTCGAAAGCAGGAACCTCTACTACAGTCAATTGACTGAAGTTTCAGAGGCTTTGCGGTCTTCTGCCTGGCCATCCTGCTATTGCTGTGATCAGCACGAGGTGCAAAAGCATGAAAGGTTTTCGACGGTTGCTGGCTGCTGTCCTGGCCACTTGCGGATTGTTGGCGTCACCCGTTCCGGTGCTGGCCGCCCAGGCGCCGATCCATTTCGCCGACCTTAATTGGGAAAGCGGCAGCCTGATCACCGATATCCTGCGGATCATTGTGGAAAAGGGCTACGGCCTGCCGACCGACACGTTGCCAGGCACCACCATCACCCTGGAAACCGCCCTGGCCAACAATGACATTCAGGTCATTGGCGAAGAGTGGGCCGGGCGCAGTCCGGTGTGGGTCAAGGCCGAGGCCGAAGGCAAGGTGGTCGCGCTCGGCGATACGGTCAAGGGCGCCACCGAAGGTTGGTGGGTACCGGAATACGTGATCAAGGGCGACCCGGCCAAGGGCATCAAGCCGATGGCGCCGGAGCTACGCAGTGTCAGCGATCTGCCCAAATACAAGGACGTGTTCAAGGACCCTGAAGCGCCGAACAAGGGGCGCTTCCTCAACAGCCCCATTGGCTGGACCTCGGAAGTGGTCAACAAGCAGAAGCTCAAGGCGTACGGTCTGGATGACAGCTACGTGAACTTCCGCAGCGGTTCGGGGGCGGCGCTGGATGCCGAGATCAGTTCGTCGATCCGCCGGGGCAAACCGGTGTTGTTCTATTACTGGTCGCCAACGCCGTTGCTCGGCCGCTTCAAACTGATTCAGCTGGAAGAGCCACCATTCGACGCCGAAGCCTGGAAAACCCTGACCGACGCCGACAACCCGAACCCGAAGCCCACCCGTTCGCTGCCCTCGAAACTGTCCATCGGTGTGTCCACGCCGTTCCAGAAGCAGTATCCGCAGATAGCCGAGTTCTTCGCCAAGGTCGACTTTCCCATCGATCCCTTGAACAAGGCCCTGGCGGATATGAGCGAAAAACACACCCCGCCGCGTCAGGCAGCGGAGGAATTCATGAAGAAGCATCCGGATGTGTGGAAGGCCTGGGTGCCCAAGAATGTGGCGGACAAGGTGGCTGCTGAGTTGAAGTGATGGGGTGAATTTCGAGCCGCTTTCGCGAGCGGGCTCGCTCCCACAGGTAATCTGTGAACGCCACATATCTATTGTGGGAGCGAGCCTGCTCGCGAAGCTTTTGCTTTTAAAACCGCGTCTGCACCGCCAGCTCAAAAGTCCGCGGCGTACCCAAATAGTACGCCGGCGATACATGGGCAAACTTGGCATACACCTCGTTGGTCAGGTTGCGCACCCGGCCAGTAACGGTGGTGTGTCGATCAACCTTGTAGCTCAGAAATGAACCGAACAGCGTGTACGACGGCACGGTCATGGTGTTGGCGCTGTTGGCAAACACCGACGCCACGTAGCGTGCATCGACACCCCCTTGCCATTGCGGCGCGAAGTCATAGGTCAGCCACAGATTGCCCACCCGGTCCGGCACGTTGGCCGGCGTGTTGCCCTTGCGTGAAACCACCACACCGGCCGCATTCTTTTCAGTGAATTCGTCGTACCGGGCATCGACCCAGGCGAAGTTGCCTTCGACCAACAGCTTGTCGGTGACCCGCAGTGAGCTGGCCACTTCGATGCCTTTGGAGGTTTGCTGGCCTACCGGAATGCTCAAGGTCGGGTCCAGCGGGTCGGTCACTGCGAAGTCCTTGCGCTCGATCGTATAGGCCGCCACCGTCGCTGCACCGCGACCGTCCAGATAATCGAACTTGCTGCCGATCTCCCACTGCTTGCCCGTGGACACGTCAAAGTCTTGCGTGCCATTGGGCTGTTCGGCGGCGGTGCTGTACTGCGCGTAGACATTCGTCGAAGGCAGGATCTGGTAAGTCAGGCCGACCCGCCCGGTCACCGGCTCCCAGCTGCGTTTGAGGTGCCGTGGATTGCTCGCGGTCACGACGCGATGGTTGGTCACGTCCAGGTTGATGTCGTCATAGCGCAGGCCGGTGAGCAACGACAGTTTGTCGGTGAGCGCCAGGCGATTCTCGACAAACAAGGCTTTGGTGGTGACCTCGTTGGTCTTGTCGCTGATGAAACCCTGTTGAGTGCCGGGAATGTCGTAGAAGTGACCTGGCTCATCGTTATCCGGATCGACAGTGCTGGCGCCTTTGACGTTCAGGGGTGAGTTGGTGGTCTGGTTGACCTTGTATTCGAAACCGCCGGACCAGGTGGTGGCCAGCCCCAGCAGCGAGTTGTCGTGACGCAGTTCGAACTGGTTGCCGTTCTGCTCGCCCTGATGCCGCACCTGATACGCCGTGGAGCGGTTCACCGCGCTGTTGTCGGCGTTGTATTGGTAGGTTTCCAGGTTGCGGTAATCGCGCTGGCTGTCGAGGTGGTAAAGCATGTTACGCAGGGTGGTGCTGTCGTTGATCCGGTAGTCGATGATCGAGCGCACCCAGATCGTCCGTTGCTCGTAGCGGCCGTCCTCGACGTTGTAGTTGTTGAAGCGGTTGTGTTTGTCGATTTTCAGCTCACCGGCCTTTGGGTTGAGTACGGGAGTGCCCCAGTAGGGACTGTCTTCGTGCTCGTCCTGGTATTCCAGGGCCAGGGTGTGTGACAGGTTCGGCGTCAGGTCGCTGAGCAGCGAGAACGCTACGCTCCAGGCATCGCGCTCCTGGCGGTCGATATAGCCGTTGCCGGTGTTGTGACTGACGTCGAGGCGGGCGTAGTGCTGCACGTCCGCGCCGGCCTCGCTGAGTGCGTGATTCAGGCCGAAGGCGGTTTCTGTGGCGTCGTAGGTGCCGTAGCTGACCCGGCCTTCCAACGCCTGCTCTTCACGGGTCGCCAGTCTGGTCACGTAGTTCAGCGAACCGCCCACGGAGCCGGCACCATTGATCAGCGATGACGGACCGCCAACCAGCTCCACCCGGTCATAAATCCACGCATCCACCGGCCGGGCGAGACCGCCGGATACATTGACGCCGTTGAACATCTGGGTGATCTGACTGCTGGTGAAGCCCCGGTACGAGACGAAGCCGCCGAAGCCCGGCGGTGCGCTGGCATTCACGCCGGGCAGGGTGTTGGCGGCGTCCTGGAAGTTCTGTGCGCCGTGGCGCTCGATGTCGTTGCGGTTGGCGATGGCCACCGAGGCCGGGGTTTCCCGCACGCTCAAACCCAGGCGCGAGGCCATGCCACTGGACTGGTCAATGTTGAGGCTGGACGCGGCGGTTTGATCGCCATCAATGGTGATGGGTGCGAGATCGACCGTGGATTGCGCCCAGGCATTAACGGACAGGCAGCCGAACAGGCTCGCCAGCAAAGGGCTGGTAACGAAAGAAAAACGTGTCATCGATGAATCCTGAATGCTCGGTTAGCAAGCAGCGCACACGCAAACGCCTCGCGTTGGCGAAGTGGGCTGGTCGGTAGAGGCGAAGAGATTCAGGCGAGCGGCGGCGCGCGCGGATTGGCCGAGGGCCAGATGAAGCGGGCAGGGAGGTCGGCACTGGCGATCGGCGCCAATGGCGGGCTGTGTTGCTCGGGAAGGATCGCCAGGGTCAGGCTGGAATTGAACGCCGGTCCCATGCCTCCGGTGGAGCACAACGGACAGCCGAAGGCCTTGGACAGCGTCGGCAATTGGTCCTGGGAGGAATTGGTCGAGACCGGTGCCTGGGTGGCCGGATCGACCGTACAGAACTGGCCGCCGATACCGTTGAGCTGCATCCCGACCATTTGCCCGTGACCGATGCTGCAGGAGAACACGTTGAGCAGAACGCAGCAGTAGAGCGTCCAGGCCAACAGTGAGCGATCGGTTCGAGAGAATTTCATGGGGCGGCACTTTACTTCACCGCCGACCGGTCGTGCACTTCAAAAAATGCCGACTAGGATGATTCTGTCCAAATCTCTTTCAAGGATCTTCAACCATGACCTTTGCGTTGGCTCAATGGCTGGTGACGATATTTGCAGCGATCAGTTTGGTACACGTGTATTGGGCGTTGGGTGGTGAGTGGGCGACGGTGGCAGCAGTGCCCCAGGTGCCGGTGGAGGGCGGAGTGCAGTTGCATCCGGCTTTTGAGCCGCAAGGCTGGATCACCCTGCTGGTAGCGGCCGCTTTGCTGGTGATTGCCCTGTTGGTGTGCTTGCGGGTCGGCTGGTGGCTGCCGCAGGTGCAACATCGGGCGTTGCAATGGGTGATCAGTGCGATTGCGATCCTGTTGTTCGCCCGGGCGATTGGCGATTCGGAGCTGGTGGGGTTTTTCAAGGAGGTCAAAGGGTCCAGGTTTGCCCGCTGGGATACCTGGGTTTATTCGCCGTTGTGTGTGGTGTTGGGGGCGGGGTTGTTGGCCGTTGCCTGGGTTTGAGTTGCCCAGGCTGACGCTTTCGCGAGCAGGCCGGCCAAAACAACCCAAACCCCTGAACTTAACTCCCGCTTTCGGTACGCCGACTACTCACCTCAGCCGGCACATCATCCCCGGCCATGCGCTTGCGGAACAACGCCGCCCGTGCCAGCAGCAGCGTGGTCACCGGCACGGTAATCGCCAGCAAGATCGGAATCAGCCAGGCGTGCAGCACCGGCCCGGACTTGAGGGCCGAAAAGTAGATGATCGAGGCCAGCGCCACGCACCAGGCGCCCAGGGTCGAGGCCAGGGCGGGTGGGTGCATGCGCTGGAAATAGTCCTTCATCCGCACCAGGCCGATGGCGCCGATCAGCGCGAACAGGCTGCCAAGTACCAGCAGGATCGCCACCGGGATTTCCACCCACAACGACAGTTCAGACGTCATTCGATCACCTCGCCGCGCAGCAGGAATTTCGCCAGGGCAAACGAGCCGACGAAGCCGAACAGCGCGATCAGCAACGCCGCTTCGAAGTACGTGTCACTGGCATAGCGGATGCCCAGGGTCAGCATCATCAGCATGGCGATGATGTACAGGTAATCCAGCGCCAGAACCCGGTCCTGGGCGGACGGACCCTTGAACAGGCGCACCAGGGTCAGGATCATCGCCACGGAAAACAGGGACAGGCTCAGCATGATCGCATTCGACAGCAGGGCGCTCATTCGAATATCTCCATCAACGGGCGCTCGTACGTCGCCTTGAAGTGCTCGATGAACGGCGCTTCGTCGTCCAGATCGAAGACGTGCAGCAACAGAATGCTGCGGTCCAGCGCCAGCTCCGACCAGACCGTGCCCGGCACCACGGTGCAGATCATCGACAGCGTCGCCAGCCCGTTGGCGTCGCGCAGGTCCAGCGGCACCTTGATAAACCGCGAGCGCGGTGGACGGCGGCTGGCGTTGAGTACGCCCCAGGCCACGGCCAGGTTGGACACCACAACATCGCGACCCACCACCAGGAACAGGCGCAGGATCACCCCCGGGCGGCGAATGCGGATCGGCAGCGGGCGCAATTTGCGCATCATCAAGGGCGCGCAGAAACCCAGCACGGCGCCCAACAGCAAGTTGCCCGGACTCATCGACAGGTTCAGCACCAACCACAATAACCACAGGGCCAGCGACAGCCACGGCGCGGGAAACAGACGCTTCATGGTTGCACCTCCAGCAGCGCAGCCCTGGCCTGCGGGTTTGGAACGACCCGGGTGCCGAGTACGGCCGCCACGTACTGTTGCGGGTTGTTCAAGGCATCGGCGGCGGCCTGGGTGTAGCGCAGCAGCGGTTCAGCCTTGAAAGTCAGTGCAATGCACAGACCCAGCAGAGCGAAGATCGGCACGCATTCCAGGCGACGCAGCACCGGCGACGGCCGTTCTGTCGGCGTCCAGAAACGCTGGATGCCCAGCCGCGAAAAAGCCACCAGCGAGGCCAGGCCGGAGAGGATCAGCAACACCAGCAAGCCCCACGCTGCATTGGCGATCGGCGCGCCACTGCCATTGCCCAGGCCCAGTGGATTGAGCAGGGCGCTGAGCAGCCCGAGTTTGCCGATGAAGCCGGAGAGTGGCGGCATGCCGACGATCAGCAGTGCGCAGGCAATGAAGCTCAAGCCGAGGAACGCCATGGTCCAGGGAATCACCTGGCCGACCACGGCTTTCTGATCATCGTCGAGGTTGACGCCCTTGGCCGGATGCAACGATTCCAACGGCCTTGGCAGCATCTCGTTTTCATCCTCCAGCGGGATTTCGTTGGCCGAACGCGAACGTTCGATCAACTCGGCCAGCAGGAACAGCGCACTCAAGGCCAGGGTCGAGCTGACCAGATAGAACAGCGCCGCGCCGATCAGGTTGGGCTGGGCGAAGCCGATGGCCGACAGCAGAATCCCCGCCGACACCAGAATGCTTAGGCTGGCCATGCGTTCCAGGCGTTGCGCGGCGAGGATCGCCACGGCCGCGCAGATGATGGTTGCCATGCCGCCGTAGATCAGCCAGTCACCGCCGAAGTACGCCGACGCCCCGGCCTGGCCGGAAAACAGCAGGGTCCACAGGCGCAAAAAGGTATAGACGCCGACCTTCGTCATGATCGCGAACATGGCCGCCACCGGCGCGCTCGCCGAGGAATACGCCGGCACTAGCCAGAAGTTCAGCGGCCACATCCCGGCCTTGGCCAGGAACGCCACTGCCAGAATGCCCGCACCGGCGTGCAGCAGACCGCGATCGGCCTCCGATACCAAGGGGATCTTCTGCGCCAGGTCGGCCATGTTCAGGGTGCCGGTGACACCGTAGATCAACGCCGCACCGATCAGGAACAGGGTCGAGGCCAGCAGGTTGATCGAGATGTAATGCAGCCCCGACGACACCCGCGCCCGACCCGAACCGTGCAGCATCAATCCATAGGACGCGGCCAGCAGCACTTCGAAGAACACGAAGAGGTTGAACAGGTCTGCGGTCAGGAAGGCGCCATACAGGCCCATCAACTGAATCTGGAACAACGCGTGGAAGCTCGAACCGGCACTGTCCCAGCGCGCCATGGCGAACAGCAGGGCGCTGACGCCGATGATCCCGGTCAGCACCAGCATCAGCGCCGACAGGCGATCGACCACCAGCACCAGGCCGAAGGGCACTGGCCAGTTGCCCGGCAGGTACACGCCGATGGAACCGGGCACGCCGGTGGTTTGCGTCCATTGCAGCAGTAAGACGGAGATACCGAGCCCCAGCAGGCTGGAGAACAGGTTGATCTTGGCTTTGAGCGGCCGGTGTTTCTCGCCGAGCATCAGCATGATGGCGGCGGTCAACAGCGGCAGCAGGATGGGTGCCGCGATCAGGTGCGTCATCGCATTCATTCTTTAGGCTCCCGGCCATCCACATGGTCGGTGCCGGTCAGGCCCCGGGAGGCCAGCAAGACCACCAGAAACAGCGCGGTCATGGCGAAGCTGATGACGATCGCGGTCAGCACCAGCGCCTGCGGCAGCGGGTCGGTGTAATGCAGCAGGTCCTGCGGCACGCCGTCCTTGATGATCGGCTCCTTGCCAATGAACAGGCTACCCATGCTGAAGATGAACAGGTTGACGCCATAGGACAGCAGGCACAGGCCCATGACCACCTGGAACGTCCGTGGCCGCAGGATAAGCCAGACGCCGGACGCGGCCAGGGCGCCGATGGCGATTGCGATGACTTCTTCCATCAGACGGCCTCCTTGATGGCGACGGGTTTGGGCTGGGCGGCGGTCTTGTGACCCCGGACCGATTGGTGGGCGAGGGCGGTGAGGATCAGCAGCGTCGAACCGACCACCACCGCATACACGCCGACGTCGAAGAACAGCGCGCTGGCCAGGTGAATGTCGCCCAGCAGCGGCAGGTGGAAGTGCCAGGTGTGGGTGGTCAGGAACGGATAGCCGACCACCATCGCTCCGACGCCGGTGGCCGTGGCGAACAGCAGGCCGGTACTCATCCAGCGCAACGGTCGCAGGCTCATCTGCGCCTCGACCCACTGGGTGCCGGCCACCATGTATTGCAGGATGAACGCCACCGACATCACCAGCCCCGCGACAAAACCGCCGCCTGGTTGGTTATGGCCGCGCATGAACAGGTAGAACGACACCACCAGGGCAATCGGCAACAGCAGGCGCACCAGCACCGCCGGGACCATCATGAAACCCAGCGCGGTATCGCTGGCGTGACGCGGGTTGACCAGGTCGGTGACCACGTCAGGCGCCAGCAAGCGCTGCTGGGCCGGCAACTGCAGGCTTTCTTTCGGCGGGCGGAAACGGCGCAACAGGGCGAATACGGTAAGCGCCACCGCCGCCAGCACAGTGATTTCGCCAAGGGTGTCGAAGCCGCGGAAGTCCACCAGCATCACGTTGACCACGTTGCTGCCGCCGCCTTCGGGCAGGGCACGGCTCAAGTAAAAGGAGGAAATGTCGTTCGGCGTCTGGCGCGTCAGCATCGCGTAGGACAGCAGCGCCATGCCGCCGCCGACCACGGTCGACAGCAGCAAGTCGCGGATCCGCCGGATACGTGCCTTGCGCAGGCTGCTCGGCAATGGCGAGACCTCTTCGATCCGTCGCGGCAGCCAGCGCAAACCCAGCAGGATCAGGATCGTGGTCACCACTTCGACCGCCAGTTGCGTCAGGGCCAGGTCCGGCGCCGAGAACCAGACGAAGGTCACGCAGGTCATGAGGCCGCAGACGCTGACCATGGTCAGGGCGGCGAGACGGTGGTATTTGGCCTGCCAGGCGGCGCCCAGGGCGCAGGCAATCGCCAGCAGCCACAGGATGACAAACACGATCGAGCCCGGAATCTTCGGCCGGTCGCCCCAGCTCAAATGGCTGTGCAGCATCGGGATCAGCCCGGCCAAAACGGCGGCGAGTACCATCAGGAACAGTTGGGTTTGCAGGCGCCGGGTGCTGATCCGCCGCTCCAGGCGTCGGGCCAGGTGCATCTTGATCACCAGGCTGCGCTCGAACAGGCGCTTGCCGTTGAAGCGGCCAATCAGCGGCGGGTAGTGGAAGCGCCCGCGCTTGAGTTGTTTACGCAGCAACAGGTACAGCACGATGCCGCCGGACATGGCGATCAGGCTCATGATCATCGGCGCGTTCAAACCGTGCCAGATTGCCAGGCTGTACTCCGGCAACGTGCCGCCCACCACCGGCAACGCAGCAGCGGCGAGCAAGGGGCCGACCACTTGCGCCGGGAAAATCCCCACCACCAGGCACGCGAACACCAACAATTCGACCGGCGCGCGCATCCAGCGCGGCGGCTCGTGCGGGGTGTGGGGCAGGTCGGTGGCAGTGGGGCCGAAGAACACATCCACGGTGAAACGCAGGGAGTAGGCGACACTGAAGGTGCCGGCGATGGTCGCAACGATCGGCAAGGTCGCTTCGATCCAGGCCGTGGCGTTGATGAACACGGTTTCGGCGAAGAACATCTCTTTGGACAGAAAGCCGTTGAGCAACGGCACGCCAGCCATCGAAGCGCTGGCGACCATGGCCAAAGTGGCGGTGAACGGAATCAGCTTGAACAGGCCATTGAGGCGGCGAATGTCGCGGGTGCCGCTTTCGTGGTCGATGATCCCGGCAGCCATGAACAGCGAGGCCTTGAACGTGGCGTGGTTGAGAATGTGGAACACCGCGGCCACCGCTGCCAGCGGACTGTTGAGGCCCAGCAGCAGGGTGATCAGGCCCAGGTGACTGATGGTCGAGTAGGCCAGCAGGCCCTTGAGGTCGTTCTGGAACATCGCGCAATAGGCGCCCAGCAACAGGGTGCAAGCCCCGGCGCCGCTGACGATGTAGAACCATTCTTCGCTGCCCGACAGCGACGGCCACAGCCGCGCCAGCAGGAATACCCCGGCTTTTACCATGGTCGCCGAGTGCAGATAGGCCGAGACCGGTGTCGGCGCGGCCATGGCGTGGGGCAGCCAGAAATGGAAGGGGAATTGTGCGCTTTTGCTCAGCGCGCCGATCAGGATCAGGGGCAGCAGGATGGGGTAGAGGGCGTGTGCGCGAATCAGGTCGCCGGCGGCCAGGACCTTGTCCAGGTCATAGCTGCCCACCACATGGCCAAGCAGCATGACCCCCGCCAGCAGGCACAACCCGCCGGCCCCGGTGACCATCAGCGCCATATAGGCGCCGCGCCGGGCATCGGCGCGGTGGTGCCAGTAGCCGATCAACAGGAACGAGAAGAGGCTGGTCAGCTCCCAGAAAAACACGATCTGGATCAGGTTGCCGGAGATCACCAGCCCGAGCATGGCGCCCATGAACGCCAGGAAGAACGCGAAGAAGCGCGGCACCGGATCGTCCGGCGACATGTAGTAGCGGGCGTACAGCGACACCAGCGTGCCGATGCCCAGCACCAGCATCGAGAACAGCCAGGCAAAGCCGTCCATGCGCAGGACGAAGTTCAGACCCAGGCTCGGCAACCAGAGGAACTCTTCGCGGATCACGCCGCCATCGGCGATTTGCGGGTACAGAAGGGCGACCTGGACGGTGCCGATCAGGGCAACCAGGCCAGCCAGGAGGGATTCGGTATTACGCGCGTTGTGTGGCAGCACCGCTGCCAGACAGCTGCCTAAAAAAGGCAGAAGCAGTAGAACTATCAGGGACATAGGCTTCTAATCTGCGGAAGTTTGTGAAGCATCATACGTGCCAGCTCCCGGATCACCAAACGCCAAGCTGTCGCAGAATCCTACAAGGTAGACGGAAAATCCTTGTTTAACATTGTTTCAGAAAGAGTGATTTTGCCTGTGCCCGCGATAGCAATTTTTCAAACACTGCAGATACCAAACCTTAACCTTCTACTTCGCGCTCCAATTCTTCCTCCGTCGCGGCAACCTTACCCTTGGTCTTCAACTCACTGACAATCACCGCCGCCACGATCAATCCCGCCCCCACCAACGCAATCGCCGGCAACCGCTCCCCGGCGATGCGCCCGACAATCCCGGCCCACACCGGTTCGCCGGCATAGATCAGGGTCGCGCGGGTTGGCGAGACGCTTTTCTGCGCCCAGTTCATCGCCACCTGGATCGCCGCACTGGCCGCGCCCAACCCCAACGCACTGCACAACAGCAACCAGGAGAAGTCAGGAATGTGCTCCTGGGTCGGCACCACCATCAGGAACGACAGCAGCGACGTGACCGCCAGTTGCACCACCGTCACCCGTTTCACATCGACCTGACCGGCAAAGTTGCTGATCAGAATGATCTCCGCGGCAATCGCGATGGCACTGATCAGTGTGGCGATTTCACCGGGGCTGAAATTCAACGCCGCGCCGGAAGGCCCCGACAGCAGCATCAACCCGGTAAACGCCAGCATGATCCCGATGCTCGGCATCAAGCCCGGTCGACGCCCCAGCACCAGCCATTGCAGCAACGGCACAAAAGGCACGTACAACGCGGTGATGAACGCCGACTGGCTGCTGGGAATGCTTTGCAGGCCGACGGTCTGCAAACCGTAGCCGAGCATGATCGCCACGCCGATAAAGGCCCCGGCCTTGAGTTCGAACAAGGTCAGTTCCCGCAGGCTGCGCCAGGAAAACAGGGCGACGATGCTCGCGGCAGCGGCAAAGCGCAGGCCGACGAAAAACATCGGGCCGCTGACGGTCATCGCATGCTGGACCAGCAGAAAGGTCCCGCCCCAGACCATGGTGATCAACACCAGCACGCACTCAGCCTTGCTGAGCCGCAGGAAACGGGAAGAGGCCTGGGGGGAGTTCACCGACGTCATGATCTTGCACACTATTTGAGGGGGACGCACAATGCGCCCGAAGTTGGGCAGTATACTGCGCAACACCGCCAAGTGAGCAATATAGTGCACAAAGATTCCACGCAACGGGCTTCGGTCCTTCAGCACGTCAGCCAGAACGTTCGCCGTTTGCGCCATGCCGCCGACATGAGCCAGACCGCCCTGGCGGAAAAGTCCGGTGTCAGCCGCCGCATGCTGGTAGCCATCGAGGCCGGCGAAAAGAACGTCAGCCTGACCACCCTCGATCGCGTGGCCGAGGCGTTGGACGTAGCCTTCAGCGACCTGATCCAGGCCCCTGAAGTGCGCGACCACAGCCGCATCAACGAACTGGCCTGGGCCGGCACGATCCCCGGCAGCAAGGCGGTATTGCTGGCCAAGGCCAACGCGACCCGGGAAGTCGAACTCTGGGAATGGCGCCTCGAACCTGGCGAGCACTACCCCTCGGAGCCGGATGCCGATGGCTGGAGCGAACAGTTTTATGTCTTCGAAGGCTGCCTGACCCTGATGGTTGGCGACGTGCCGCACCGCATCAGCGCCGGCGAGTTCTTCATGTTTGCCAGCAACCAGCCGCACTCCTATCGCAACGATGGGCCGGTGGCGGTGCGCTTTGTGCGCAACGTGGTGATTTGAAGTGTTGGTCGATCAACACTGGATAAACACTTTGCTGTTCTAAAGCTGTAAGGTTTTCTTGGATAATTCGTTAACTATTTGATAAATAACGAATTACTATTCAGGCACGACTCCTGCAAAAGCGCTGGTGCATTCACCCGGAACCCGGAGTCGGCCCATGACAGCCTCAGCCCAATCCACCCGCACTGCCCATGTGATCCGCTCGGACGCAGAGGCGATTGCCGTCGCCCACAAGCTGGCGGCGCGCTTCGCCGTCGAAGCCAGCTTGCGAGATCGCGAGCGCCGATTGCCGGTCGACGAGCTTGACGAGTTCTCCGCCAGCGGCCTCTGGGGCATCACCATTGCGAAGGCTTACGGCGGCGCCGGAGTGTCGTATGTGACCGTCGCCGAAGTGATCAAGATCATTTCCGCCGCCGACTCGTCCCTCGGCCAGATCTCGCAAATCATCCAGGCCGCCGTGGACACCGGCATTGCCGTCGGTGCCCTGGAAGAAACCAAGCGCTACGCCCGTGAAGCGCGGCCATGGATCGACAGTCAGCAGGATCACGGTTGGCAGGACCCGTTCAGCATCGCCGCCATCGGCGATCTGGAATGGCGGTCTATCAACCCAACGGCGCACCGGCGGCCTATGCCTTGAGCGAACGGGCGGAGGTGGACAAGATCCCGTTGATCACCCTCGGCTACGGCCGCACCGAAGCCACCGACGGCACCGTGTTCCCGTACAACTTCCCGGTGATGCTGACCTTCTACAGCGAGGCGTCGAGCCTGATCAGCTACATCGCCCAGCGCGAAGGCGGTTTCGACAAACTCAAAGGCAAGAAAATCGCCACGGTCTACCACGACTCGGCCTACGGTCGCGAAACCCTCGGCCCGCTGAAGCTGCTGGCGGAGAAATACGGTTTCGAGAACATCCAGATCCCGGTGGCCGATCCAGGCAACGAACAGTCGGCGCAATGGCGACAGATCCGTCAGCTCAACCCGGACTGGGTGTTCCTGCGCACCTGGGGCGTGTCGACGCCGGTGGCGGTCAAGACTGCGGCGCGTTTCGGTTTCCCGGTGGATCACATTGTCGGCGACATCTGGGCCAGTTCCAGCGAGGACGTGTTGCCCGCGGGCGCCGCTGCCAAGGGCTATCTGGCGCTGACCCCGTACCCGGTCGGCACTGACTTCGAGATCCACAAACGCCTCAAGCAATACATCCTCGACAAGGGCAAAAGCGACCTCAAGGACCTGAAGAATTTCGGCAGCGTCTATTACAACTCCGGACTGGTAAACGCTGCTGTGGCGGTGGAAGCGATCCGCACCGCCCAGGGCAAGTTCGGCAAGCGTCCGCTCAACGGTGAGGAAGGGCGCTGGGGTCTGGAGCACTTGAACGTCGACGATGCGCGGCTCAAGGGCATGGGCTACTTCGGTTTGATGCAGAACCTCAAGTTGTCCTGCAAGGACCACGAGGGCGGCGGTTCGGCGCGGGTTCAGCAGTGGGACGGCGCCAACTGGACGCTGATCAGCGACTGGATCGCCGCCGACCGTGCGCTGTTGCGGCCGTTGATCGATGAAAAATCCGCGGCCTTCGCCAAGGAAAAAGGCCTGACGCCACGCACCTGCACCGGGGATGAATAAGTCATGAGCAAAGCTGCAAATGACATAGCCGCCAGCAACATTGCCGCCAATGACCTGTTGCATGTCAACGACATCGAGGTGATCTACGACGGGGCGATCCGAGCATGCGGGTACGTCAGGGGATGGCGCATGTGCTCGAAGGAAGACACGTCTTCACGCAATTGATGGTGGAGGACAACCTGCGCAGTGGCGGGTTTGTCCGGGGTCTGAGCCGGCAGGACATGGCCCGGGACCTGGAACGGATCTACGCCTGGTTCCCGCGGCTGAAAACCAAGCGCAAGACCCAGGCCGGCCTGACTTCCGGTGGCGAGCAACAGATGGTCGCCATCGGCCGGGCGCTGATGACACGTCCTACTTTGGTATTGCTCGATGAACCTTCCATGGGTTTGGCGCCTATTATCGTCCAGGAGATTTTCGAGATCATCGCCCAGCTCAATCGCGAGGCGCAGGTCAGCTTCCTGATTGCCGAGCAAAACATTAATGTGGCGCTCAAGTACGCATCCCGCGCCTTTGTCCTCGACACCGGGCGGGTGGTGTTGTCGGGCAGCAGCGAGGCATTGCTGGCCCGGGGCGATCTGCATGACTTCTATCTAGGATCGGTGAGAACGGCATGAGTGAAATCCAGAACGGGCAGGCGACCGACGCCATCCGTCACGCAGACGTCCTGATCGTTGGCGGTGGCCTCAGTGGCACGATGCTGGCGGCGCAATTGTTGCGTCTGCCCGGCAAGCGCTCGGTGCTAGTGATCGAACCCCGCGCCGAACTCGGCCGTGGCGAGGCCTACAGCGCCGTGGAGTTGGGCCATACGCTCAACGGCAATGCGGCACGCATGAGCGTCGACCCGGACAACGCCGACGACCTGACGCAATGGCTGACCGACTACATCGCCGCCGGTGGCTGGCCGGAATCGGATGAGCAACATGTGCCGGTCAGTGAGCTGTTTGCGCCACGAGGGATTTTCGGTGTGTACGTGCAGCAGCGTCTGGCTGAAGCGCAAGAAGTGGGGGTGTTGAACGGTTCGACGGTCGAACATGTGCGGGCCGAGGTGGTGGACCTGCTAACCGACGCGGAGTCGGTGCGGTTGACCTTGAGCGACGGTCAACGCTTGCAGGGTGCGTTTGCCGTGCTCGCCACCGGCATGTTTCCCGCCGCGCGCACGCCGCAAACCGAGTCCAGCGGCTTGAATGCGGCGGCGCTCGATCCGTGGGATGTGACGGCGATGCAGCAGCTGGATCCGCAGTCGACGGTGTTGATCATCGGCTCGGGGCTGACCATGGTCGATGCCGTGGTGTCGCTGGAACAGGCCGGGCATCGCGGGCCGATCAAGGTGTTTTCCCGGCATGGCTTGCTGCCCCATGTGCGGCGGCAACCACCGGCGTGGATGGACTTCCTTGCGGAGGATCACGGCATACGCACGCCGCGACAACTGGTGCGCGAACTGCGCCGGCATTGCCGCGACGCCATCGCCCAGGGCATCGACTGGCAGGCGCCGCTGGACACGGTGCGGGCGCATATCGGCCGCTTGTGGAATCAGGCCACCGACGTGCAGCGCCGGCAATTCGTGCGGCATGTGCGACCGTGGTGGGAGAGTCATCACCATCGCTCGCCACCCTTGAGCGCCGAATTGGTGGCGCGCCTGCACGGGGAAGGGCGGTTGCGGATTCACGCAGCGTCATTCAAAGGGCTTGAGCCTGCTTCTGGCGGTGAAGTGAGCATTCGCATCCGACGTCGGGGTGAAGCTGAAACCGTTGTGGTCAGTGGCGCGGCGCTGATCAATTCCAGCGGCATCGAATACGACTGGCGACGGGTTGCGCGGCCGCTGCCACAGCAGTTGCTGGCGCGCGGTTTGATCAAACCGGGGCCGTTGGCGTTGGGGATTGCGGCAGAGGTGGATGGCGCGGTGCTGGATGAAGATGGGCGGGCGGCGAGTCGGCTGTTTGCCATGGGGCCGCCCTTGCGTGGGGTTTGGTGGGAGAGTACGGCTGTTACTGATGTGGCGAGTCAGGCCAAGGCGTTGGCGGCGCGGTTGGTTGGGGTGTCGCCTCACTAGGTCAGATCAAAAGCCAGAACAAAAGCCAGAACAAAAGCAGTTCGGCAGTGACCAAAAATTGTAGAGATACGCGGACCTGTGGGAGCGGGTACAACCGCGAAAGCCACGTCAGCCCTCAGGCCGCCTGGCTAAAACCGTCCCGTCCCCTCAGGTATAAGCCAACAACCGCCCACACAGAATCACACTGACCCATATCACAATCGAAAAAAACGCCTGCAATTTGGCCACCCCGGGCGCCGGCGCACCGGTGTTCCACGCCGGGACGGAACGGTACACGCCAACATGGAACAGCAAGGCATTGAGGCCCGCCGTGGCGATCAGGCAGAGCTTGAGGATGAAAATGTCATTGGAGGCGAAATCGTGAGGGTGGGCGGTGAACATCATCAGCCCGGCCGGTACGATCAACAGCAGCGCCGCGATGGCCCAGCTCAGCAGGTGACGGGCCAGGGCGGTGACCTGAATGCCGCGCGACAGCCCCAGCACCCGCAGGTCGAACATCACCACCGCACCGACCAGTATCGTAAAGCCAACGATGTGCATCACCTCAACCAGCGGGTATAGCCACAGATCGCCGCGCATGGCTTCGCCCAGCGGTGAGTCGTTCAGCCAGTCCATCCAGTTCTGCGAGGCTTGCATCAGCGTAACTCGGTGGTTTTGCCGCCGATCGTGATGCGTTCCGCGCGCATCTCATCAGGTTTGTTGCGGTTGGCGTAACCGACCACGGTCGCTTGGGTGCCGACCGCCAGCATCTCCTTGGACAGACCACGGTTTTCCATGCGTGATGGGGGTGCGAGTACCACGTTCCAGGTCTTGTCCGCCGTTTTCAGGTTCACGAAACCGTGGGGATGGGAGTATCCGGATGCTTCGATGGTGCCCGTCAGATTCAACGGATTGCTGGAGTCGTACTCGCTCCAGCCGTGATGGGCGAATGCCGCTGTGGCAACCAGCAGCAATGTCGCGCCAAAGCCCTTGAGCATGACGTTCATGACACGTTCTCCTGTTCAAGTCGTTGATGGATGCCCGACAGCTTGTTCGCCGATGTTTTTCAGGATAGTCGGCGCATTTCACAGCCTGAAACACCCGGACCAAAGGAATGTTTCCACCTGTGACGCAGGCCTCGCGGGGGCCGACGGGCCTTCGTTTGAAAGAACTTCAATAAACGCAACCATGTCCTACGCTTATGCGCAGGCCAATGTTCATTGAACGGGACTGACCCCCTGATCGACGGGCTGACGGCACCTATAAAAACAATCCAGGGAGATACACCATGTCCGCATTGTTGCGCCGTTTCAGTCGTTACCTGGCAGTCGGCATGACCGCTGCCGCACTCACCGCCCCCGCGCTTGCGCTGGACACCGTCAAGTTCATGGCCCCCGGTTCCGTGGGTGGCGGTTATGACCAGACCGCGCGGGTGCTGGGCAAGGCACTGATCGAGGCCAACGCGGCCAAATCCACCACCTTTGAAAACAAGGGTGGTGCAGGCGGAACCCTGGGGTTGGCGCAGTTCGCCAACAGCACCAAGGGCGATCCCAATGCGCTGCTGGTGGTCGGCGCGATCATGGTCGCGGGCATCGAACAGAACAAACCGCAAATCACCCTGAAGGACGTGACGCCGATTGCCCGGCTATTCACGGAATACAACGTGATTGCCGTGCGCAAGGATTCGCCCTACAAGACCCTCGACGACCTGATCAAGGATTTCAAGAGCAAGCCAACCAGTGTCACCTGGGGCGGTGGTTCCAAGGGGTCGATCGACCATATCGGTATCGCCGAGCTGGCTGGCAAGCTGGATGTTCCGGTCAACAAGGTCAATTACATCGCCACCGGCGGCGGGGGTGAAATTGTGGCCCAGACCCTGGGCGGGCAGATCAAGGTGCTCACCGGGGGCTACGCCGAACTGGGTCAATACATCAAGAACGGGCAGATCCGCGTCCTTGCCATCGGTGCGCCCGAGCGTGTTCCCGGGATCGATGCTCCAACCCTCAAGGAAAGCGGCTACGACGTGGTCATCGGCAACTGGCGCGGTGTCTACGGCGCCGCCAACCTCACACCCGAGCAGCGCAAGGAAGTGACAGATGCGGTCCTGGCCGCCAGCAAAAGCAAAGTCTGGCAAGAGAACATTCAGACCAACGCATGGACGGCAAACGTTGTGACCGGTGATGAGTTCGGCAAATTCATCGATGAAGAGCACGTGCGGTTGCACGCGATGCTGGTCCAGGTCGGACTGCTTAAAGAATGACCGGGCTGCGCGCAATCGTGCCGACGCAACTGGCGATAGGCCTTGGCCTGATTGCCCTCAGCGCCGTGTTGGCGGTGGGGGCCTACCGCTTTCCGCCCGAGATGGGTTTCGTGATTCTGCCGGCCTACGTCTATCCCTACCTCGTCGCCGGGTTTCTCGCCGTGGTGGGGCTGTTGCTGAGTTATCAGGCGCTCACCGGCGGTTTTCGCGAGCTGGACAGCCGTAACGGCGTGATTCCCGGCGGTAAAACCGGCGCGGCCTGGGTGACGGTCGGGTTGCTGGGCGTGGCGTTGCTGATCAACCTGATCGGCTTTGTGCTGGCCGCCGCCTTGCTGTTTGCCTGTTCGGCCCGGGGGTTTGGCAGTCGTCATCCGCTGCGGGACCTGGCCATTGGCATTGCCCTGACCCTGCCGATCTACTGGCTGTTCAACGCTGGGCTGGGGGTTTCCCTGCCGCCGCTGGTCAATGCCTGGATTTGATCCAGCGCCAAGGAGATCGACTGCGTGGACATTCTTTCAAGTTTGTTGATGGGTTTTAGCGCGGCGCTGACGCCGATCAATCTGATGTGGGGATTTATCGGCTGCCTGCTGGGCACCGCCATCGGTGTTTTGCCCGGCATCGGACCGGCACTGACAGTGGCCTTGCTGCTTCCGATTACCGCCAAGGTCGATCCCACCGGGGCGTTGATCATGTTTGCCGGTATCTATTACGGCGCACAGTTCGGCGGTTCCACCACCTCGATTCTGCTTAACACGCCCGGCGAATCGTCTTCCATGGTCACGGCCCTGGAAGGCAACCGCATGGCGCGCAATGGCCGGGCAGGGCCGGCGTTGGCCACGGCTGCCATTGGCTCTTTCGTGGCCGGGACCATCGCGACGATTTTGCTGACCTTGTTCGCCCCGGTCGTGGCCCGGCTGGCGCTCAACTTCGGGCCGGCGGAATACTTCGCGATCCTCGTACTGTCTTTCACCACGGTATCGGCGGTACTCGGCGCTTCCATGTTGCGGGGTTTCGCGTCATTGGGGATTGGGCTGACCATCGGCATGATCGGCCTGGACTCGACGTCGGGCATTGCCCGCTACACCCTGGGCGTTCCCGAACTGGTGGATGGCATCGAAGTGGTGCTGGTGGCGGTCGGTTTGTTTGCAGTAGGGGAGGCGCTGTACAGCTTGTTGTATCAGCAGGAGCAAGCGGAGGGCCGGCATCGCCTGACCTCGTTATGGATGACCCGCGCCGACTGGAAGCGCTCGGTGCCCGCCTGGTTGCGCGGCACGCTGATCGGCTTTCCGTTCGGTTCGATCCCGGCCGGTGGTGCGGAAATCCCGACGTTTTTGTCCTATTCCACCGAACGCAAGCTCAGCAAATTTCCGAAAGAGTTTTCCGCCAATAAAGGCGAAGGCGCCATCGAAGGTGTTGCCGGGCCGGAAGCGGCCAACAATGCGAGTGCGACCGGGTCGTTGGTGCCGCTGCTGACCCTGGGCATACCGACGTCCGCCACGGCGGCGATTCTGTTGGCGGCGTTCCAGAACTACAACCTGCAACCGGGGCCGCTGCTGTTTGAAACCTCCGCCGAGCTGGTCTGGACGTTGGTCGCCTCGCTGTACATCGGCAACCTCATCCTGCTGGTGCTGAACCTGCCGCTGGTGGGGCTGTGGGTCAAGCTGCTGCAAATCCCCCGGCCATACCTGAACGCCGGGATTCTGGTGTTCGCCACCATCGGCGTGTATGGCATGCGCCATTCTTCCTTTGACTTGCTGTTGATGCTGGGGATTGGCTGGGCCGGCGTGTTGATGCGGCGTTTTGACTTTCCGGTCGCGCCGGTGATCGTGGGCATGCTGCTGGGGCCGATGGCCGAGAAGCAATTGCGTAATGCCCTGTCCATCAGCGAGGGCGACTGGATGATCTTTCTCACGCAGCCGATCTCGGCGTTTTTCCTGGCCCTGACGTTGCTGGTACTGATAGTGCCGCACCTGCTGCATGCGCGGGGGATCAAGTTGCATGAGGATGACTAACACCGCGCGCTCCCACAGGTGTTCGAGGTTGATCCCCCATTTTGTGTTCCATAAAAAGCCCCTGTGGGAGGCGCATTCGGTTCAGGCCAACATCGACATCAACCCACCCTGGCGATCCAGCTTGGCCAGGTCGTCGAAGCCGCCGATGTGCGTGTCGCCGAAGAAAATCTGCGGCACGGTGCGTCGTCCGCTGCGCTCGAGCATTTCTTCGAGTTTGCCGGGCTCGCGTTGAATGTTGATCTCTTGCATCGCGATGCCTTTGCTGGCCAGCAGGGATTTGGCGCTGCGGCAATACGGGCAGGTGTCGGTGGTGTACAGGGTTGCGGTGTTCATGGATTGATCCTCTGCAACAGGGGTTGATCAGGCGTCGATGGCCGGAAAGTCAATATCGGTCAGGGCGACGTTGTTCAGGTAGTTGGTCAGCGTCTGCGAAGCCACGTGGGCAATCACTTCGATGATCTTCGCGTCATTGATTCCGGCGGCGCGGGCGACGGTAATCTGTTCGCTGCTCAGGTGGCCACGGCTTTCAGTGATCTGCCGGGCGAGCAGGGCATAGGCGTCGAGTCGGCCTTCACGGGCGCTGCGGATTTCCTGGCTGGACAGCCCGGCCTTGCCAGCAAACAGCGTGTGCGCCGCCAGGCAGTAATCGCAGCCGTTGACCTGCGAGGTGGCGAGGAAGATCGCCTCTTTCTCGGTGGCGCTCAGGGACGTCTTGCCCAGTGCCGCCGAGTTTTGCAGGTACGAGGCCAGCACCGCGGGGGCATGGGCCAGTACCCGGAATACGTTGGGCAGGAAACCGATTTTCTTTTGCACGCCTTCCAGCAAGGGGCGGGTGGCGTCGGCGGTGTGTTCAAGGCTGACGGGGGCAATGCGGGTCATGTTGAATCTCCGTGATGTGAAGCGCGACAGGCGCTGGGTACGGAGTCCATGCTAGTGATTGGTGCTGGTTTATTGGATGCGAATCGTCGACGATATGCGACAGATCGTCCAGAACTGCCCTCGGGAGCCCGCCCATGGATCGCTTGTCCACCTTGCTCGCGCATTTCGGCGTCAACGCCGGCACCTTTCACAGCGGTACGTTTTGCGGCACGACGGCCTTCGACGGCAGCCAGGCATGCGGTCATGTGCATTTGCTGCAGGCCGGCGAAGTCGTGTTGAAACTGGCCGATGAGCGCGAGCTGCGCCTCACCGAACCGACACTGATCTTTTTCCCGCGACCCTACCGTCATCGCTTGTTCGCCACCGAAGCCTCCGGCACGCAGTTGGTGTGCGCGTCGCTGAATTTTGATGGCGGCTCGGGCAATGCCCTGGCGGCGGCGTTGCCGGAGTACCTGGTACTCAAGCTCGATGAAATCCCGACCCTGGCCGCCACGCTGGAATGGCTGTTCAACGAGGCGTTCGATGGCACCTGTGGTCGTGAAGCGGTAATGGACCGTTTGTTCGAACTAGTGGTGATTCAGTTGCTGCGCTACATCCTCAGCACGCGCAATCAACAGCCGGGCATGATGGCCGGGCTGGCTGACCCGCGTCTGGCGCGGCCCTTGAGCCAGATGCACGAAGCGCCGGGCAAGGCCTGGAGCGTGGCTGAGCTGTCGGTGCTGGCCAACATGTCCCGGGCCAGCTTCGCCGAACACTTCAAGCGTGTGGTCGGCCAGGCACCGGTGGACTACCTGGTGAGCTGGCGCATCAGCCTGGCGCAAAAGCGCTTGCGCGAAGGCAAGCCGATTGCGTTGATTGCCGAAGAAGTCGGCTACGAAAGCCCGTCGGCATTGGCCCGGGCATTTCGCCGTAAAACCGGGGTCAGTCCGCGAGAGTGGAGGGGGTGATTGATCATGATTCAGTGCAAACGTACCTGCGACCCTGCCGTGCCTGAAGACGGGCGGCGGATTCTGGTGGACCGTCAATGGCCGAAAGATTGCCCCAAGGAGCCTATGCCGTTCGATGCCTGGCTCCCCAACGTCGCGCCCTCGGCGGATTTACACCAGGCGTTCATGTCCGGGCAGCTGAATTTTGCCGGGTTCACTTCCGCCTATCGCGGGGAGCTGGCCGCCCAGCCGACGCATTGGTGGGCGCTTTTGCAGTACGGTCAATCAGAGTGTTTGACGCTGGTGTTCACGGCGGATGATCCACTGCAAAACCATGCCGTCGTACTTGCCCAATGGCTGGAAGATGAGCTTGATCGCTTCCAGGGCTCCAGTTCGCCGGTGTGTTATCGAGATGAGTTTCCCCGGTAGCGAGGAGGGTGCCCATACCGCGAAGAACTCGACCTATTTGTTGAACGCGCCCCACTGTAGAAGCAAGGCTTGCCCGCGATGGACGTCAACGATAACGCGTGCTTTCTGAAGCCCCCCGTTATGCCTGCATCCGACCTGTTGCGCGCCCCTCCTTTGGAGTGGTGTGTCATTCAGAGTCCTTCGCGATAGCTGCAAAGGACTCCGTCAGCGCCCGTTACCGACCGGCGCTCTGGCCACCGTCGACGTGCAGGATCTCTCCTGTGATGAACTCTGCCGAATCCAGGAACGCGATGGCGCTGGCGACTTCGCTCGCTTCACCCATACGCCCCAGCGGATGGAGGGTGCCCAGTATTTCGTAGTATTCCTTGTTGTGCATGGGCGTCTTGGTGATGCCCGGCGAATCGGCCCCGCTACGACAAGTTGGCCAAAAGCTTTGCCGCGATGGTCACGCTGGTCTTCACGGTTCGATGCCTACGGTATTACTTTCGTACAAAACCTAGTAAAGCTGCGCAAATTCAGAACATTCTGGGTATCTGGATGCCAACTCACCAATACCTTGTCATAGTTGAAAATGGTCGGCATGGAGCCGTCAGTTATCATGCTCCATGCTGAGATGGGTTTAAGTCAGCAGATTACGCTGCAGTTCGATAAACTGCGCAGGGGTCAGCAGGGGCTGGCCGATGATAGCGGTACCGATGCTGTCTAAACCTTCCAAGCGCCTTTCACGTTGGTCAATCTTTACTGCACTGAAATGCGAAAGATAGGAGCGATCGTGGTCCAGACCCAGCAGGCGGACGAAGTCCTCAACCGGGATCTGTTCAAAGCGCACCTCCTTGCCTAGTACAGTACTCAGGAGGCCGGCTAGTTCCTGGTGGCTGTATTCTTCTGGCCCATGCAGTTCATAAGTTTGATGGCCATGCCCTTCAGGATTGGTCAGGATACCTGTAACGATGCGTCCGATATCACTTGCAGCCAAGGGAGCAAATCGGCTGTCAGGGTCGAATGGCGTGACATACCGGCCAAACCGAATCAGCGGCGCAATGTAGAGCATCCACTCGGCAAAGAAGGTAATACGCAGATGAGTGGTGGGGATCCCAGTCCAAATAAACACTTGCTCGGACATCCAGTGATTTAGGGTGGCCGGACTGCGCGCATCGGGACGTGATTGCTTTTGGGACAAATTTACAATGTGCTTTACCCCTTGTTCTCTTGCCGCTTGGGAAAATATCACTGCCGCTTCAACTAATCCCCCGGTTAATGGATAGCAAAAGTATGCCCCATCAACGCCTTCCATTGCCGTGCGAACGTGCTTGAGGTTTAGCAGATCTCCTACAAAGACATTAGCACCCTGATCTCGAAGCTTTTGGGTGCGCGCATCTTCGCTGTGAACAAACGCATTTACTCGATGACCTTTCTCCAACAGGAATTTGACAGTCGGAGAACCTGTTGCGCCGGTAGCGCCTGTAACCAGAAAAGTTTTCATCAGTAAGCACCTCTATTTGTAGGCAAGAGAACTTCATTAGAGATTCAAAGTTCCCCGCACATTGGGATCGTCACATGCTGGGTTGAGCGCACCACTTCTATCGAAAGAATATTCAGTGATGCCACGGCTCCGGCGCAACAATTCAGACGGTAAACTGAGTTATAAGCCGGAGTTAGACCAAGTTGATTTCAACATCAATATTGCCGCGAGTCGCCTTCGAATAGGGGCAGGTAGAGTGCGCGGTATCGACCAGCGAGCGTGCAACTTCGGGATCTACGCCGGGGATGCTGACATTGAGGCGTGCTTGTAGGAAATATGCGTTGCCGTTGATGCCGAGATCCACTTCGGTATCAACGGTCACATTCGTGGGGCGCGGTACTTTCAGCGTGACAGCGGCTTTTCCAATGGCCTCGATGAAGCACGATGACCAACCAGCAGCTAGCAACTGCTCGGGGTTGGTGCCAGCGCCGGAGGATCCTGGAGTCGACAATTTTATGTTCAAACGACCATCGTCACTGTGCGACTCGCCAGCACGCCCTCCGGTGGTGTGAGTTTTTCCGGTGTAAAGTACGTTTTCGATTTGATTGATCATTGGAATACCATATCAATTGGATGTGTGCCATTTATTTGCGAGTGTAATCGGGCAATGGCGTAAACCCGATATAGCTAAATAGTTAACTTGCAGATGCAGGCGTGCCCCTACATTTGAATCCGTGGAAACTCTGAGTCAAATCTTCCACACGAATTCAAAGCCCTAAAACACTTTAGATTTGTTTGCGAATACGCCTAAGCTAGTTTTGACAAGTAGAGATTTGTTCACGTCTTCTATCAGCTTGGTTTCAACGCCAGCCAGGGCATTAAGACGTTCGCGATTGCGGGCCATGAGGAACAAGTCGTAGCCGCGACGTGCCAGACGGCCTGCGTAGGTCGCACCGATACCGAATGATGCTCCGGTGATGAGTGCGGTGCCGGGATGTGCGTGAGCCATGTTGGATCTCCGAAGGAGAGTGAACCTGAAGTTGATATTGCATCGATTTGACGGCGACCTAAATGACGTTTATGGTCGTCTTTTAGGACATCGGAGGAAAAGTGTATGCATCGCATCGGCTATCTGCTGACGGATGGGTTCCAGATGCTTTCATTGGCGACGCAGACGGTGTTCGAATACGCTAATTTCGTTGTGAAGAGCCCTTTCTACTCGATAGAGATTTTCTCGCCGGCTGGTGGCCTGGTGCGCTCGTCGCTGGGGCTCGCAGTTGATACGCGCCCAATGGAGGCGCCCAGACTGGCTGACACGTGGATCATCGTCGGGGTCAGCGATCCACTGACCGTGGAGCCTGTGGAGGCCGTGTTGGACTTCGTGCGACAGGCCGGTAGTCAGGCACGGCGCACCGCTGGCGTTTGCACCGGTAGCTTCGTTTTGGCCGAGGCAGGTCTGCTCGCCGGGCGCCGCGCCACGACCCACTGGTTTTTCGCCCAAGAAATGCAAAAGCGTTATCCGAACATCGATGTCGACGATGACCGCATCTACATTATCGATGGACCAATCTGGACCTCTGCCGGCATGACCGCGGGACTCGACCTCGCCTTGGGTATGGTAGAAAAGGACATTGGGGCAGACGTAGCGCGTTCGGTTGCGCACAATTTAGTGATGCACCAGCGCCGTTCGGGTGGGCAATCGCAACATTCAGAGATGCTTGACTTGGCCCCTAAGTCGGATCGCATCCAGAACGTGCTGAACTATGTGCGTCAAAACCTGACGCGGCCGCTCAGCGTAGAGGAGTTGGCAGAGACCGCACACTTGAGCCCGCGCCAATTCACCCGAGTGTTCACCGCGGAAACCGGGCAATCGCCAGCGAAGGCCATCGAAGGTCTGCGGCTGGAGGCTGCGCGGTTAATGATCGAGCAAGGCCGCCACTCTCTAGAAATGATCGCGAGGGAAACCGGGTTTCGCGATCGTCGACACATGCGCGAAGCTTTTATGCGAGGTTATGGTGTGCCCCCCCAGGCGGTGCGCCGAGATGCTCGAAGTGTCGTGCTTCCGGCGCCTGAGGAGGTTCGGGTTGCAAGTACCACGGTGGAGTCGATCATCCAGGTGTCCAGATCTATCAGTCCTTCCTGACTCAGCCGAACATGCAGACGCTCAAGCACTTGCTCGAACGTGCCGTCGTCTCGCCAGTCGCGAAAACGCTGTACACCGTCGACCACAGGCCGAGTCGTTCCGGCAAGTCACGCCAGGCCGCCCCGGAGCACAGGATCCAGAAGATGCCATTGAGTACCAGTCGATCATCACTGCGCGCTCGCCCCATCTTCTGTTCCGGGGAAACCAGATCCTTGATCAACTCCCATGCCGCATCGGGAGTTCGTAGCGCCTTGCCATGCGGGGCTCCAGCCAATCATGGCGGCGATTCTACCCGCACCGACTTTTCGTACAGAACCTGGTTAACCATCACCTCATCCAGTGCCTGTTCGAGGGTGCTGACCGTGCGCTCGATATTGTGCAGCTTTTCGAGTCCGAACAGACCGATGCGGAAGGTCTGGAAGTCGGCCGCCTCGTCGTATTGCACCGGCACTCCGGCAGCGCTGTAGGCCGTGGTTGGCAAATTTCTTACCGCTCTTGATGTCGGCATCCAGCCGTGGGGGGCTTGCAGGACGCGGTACAGAATTTCTCGCTCGTAGACCGGCGCGAGGGCCGCGATTTCTTCGGGCTTGTTCATCAAGCGCAGCAGGCGCACCCAGGCATCCATCAGTTCGGGCGTGACAGCGGTCACCGAAAAACCGGTTTTCTGTCCATGCTGTCCGAGCGGTTTGGGCAAGTCGGCGAGTAGCGTCGTCAGGACAACCGGATCAAGTGTCAGGCTCACCGCCAGGTAAGGTTCGCCACTTGCGCAGGGGTGAACCTGGCCGACTGCTGGCAGGTCGATGGACATGACGAAGTAGGTCGCCGCTGCACCGACCCCGCTGGGCATCACCGCACGGCTCGATTACGACGGCAAGGACGGACCGCCGGGGCATCCTGATCTGAAAGGTTTCGGTGCCCATGGACGCATGTTTTTCTGGTTGCGCGAAGGCGTGGTGGAGGGGCGGGCGGTGTATGTCGGCTTTGTGGCGAGCAGTAAGGCCGAAATCTACGCGGCTTATGCGGCGGCGCTGCAAAGTGGTGCTGTCGACAACGGCGCCTCGGGCGCAATACCAAAAAACTGCAATCGCTCGCCGCGCAGCTGGACGTTCCTTATCGCGTGTTCAACCCTGATGACCGGCAGCGAATGCGCTGGAGGGCATCGCGGTGCTGCTGAACTTCGCTGGGCCGTTCGCCCAGACGGCGGCCGCGTTGATGCAGGCGTGTATCAAGGCCGGGGTCGACTACCTGGATATCACGGCGCAGATCAATGTCTATCGGCAGGCGGAGCAACCTGGCGCCCAGGCCACCGGGGCGGGGGCATGTTACTGCCCGGTGTCGGCTGGGATTTGGTGCCGACAGATAGCCTGGCAATGCAGGTCGCCAGACGTGTGCAGGAACCGCATACACTCAGGATCGCATTTCCAACAGCATCATGTTGGCGGAGATCACGGCCAATCGGGTGCTGGATCAGATTGATCCTCTGTAGAAACCAGCAAATAAAACGGCCACCCCGGCATTGAATACCGAGGTGGCCAAGGGTCTTGCCTGTTACGTCACTTCAAATCAAAGCGATCAAGATTCATCACCTTGGTCCACGCCGCCACAAAGTCCTTCACGAACTTCTCCTTGTTGTCGGCGCTGGCATAGAACTCCGCCAGGGCCCGCAGTTGCGCGTTGGCGCCGAACACCAGGTCTACACGGGTTGCAGTCCATTTCGGTTGGCCGGTCTTGCGGTCGCGGCCTTCGAATTCTTCATTGCTATCCGAGGTGGGTTTCCATTCCACGCCCATGTCCAGCAGGTTGGTGAAGAAGTCGTTGGTCAACGTTCCCTTCCGGGTGGTGAAGACACCGTGGGCGGTTTGGCCGACGTTGGTGTCGAGTACGCGCAAGCCGCCGATGAGCGCGGTCATTTCTGGCGCAGTCAGCGTCAGTAATTGCGCCTTGTCGATCAACAAGTGTTCTGCCGATACTTTGTAACGGGTTTTCAGGTAGTTGCGGAAGCCGTCGGCGATGGGTTCGAGGAAGCCGAAAGACTCGACATCCGTCTGTTCCTGGCTCGCGTCCGTCCGCCCTGGCGTGAATGGCACCGTGACGGTTTGCCCGGCATTTTTCGCGGCTTGCTCGACGCCGGCACACCCGGCCAGCACGATCAGGTCCGCCAGCGAGATTTTCTTGCCGCCGGCGTTGAACTCCTTCTGGATGGCTTCGAGTTTTGCCAGCACCTTGGCCAGTTGATCAGGCTGGTTGGCTGGCCAGGATTTTTGTGGCTCCAGGCGCAAGCGCCCACCGTTGGCACCACCGCGTTTGTCGGAGCCACGGAAGCTGGAAGCCGCCGCCCAGGCTGTCGACACAAGCTGCGAAACGCTCAGGCCCGAGGCAAGGATCTTGCTCTTGAGTGCGGCGACGTCGCTGTCGTTGACCAGCGGGTGATCAACCGCGGGAATCGGGTCTTGCCACAGCAGTTCTTCGTTGGGCATTTCCGGGCCGAGATAGCGCGAGAGTGGCCCCATGTCACGGTGGATCAGTTTGTACCAGGCGCGGGCAAAGGCGTCGGCCAGTTGATCCGGGTTTTGCAGGAAGCGCCGGGCGATCGGCTCGTAGATCGGGTCGAAGCGCAGGGCCAGGTCGGTGGTCAGCATGGTTGGGTTACGGCGTTTGGACGGATCGAAGGCGTCCGGAATAATGCCGGCACCCGCACCGTTTTTCGGTACCCACTGATGGGCACCGGCCGGGCTTTTCGACAGTTCCCAGTCGAAGCCGAAAACGTTCTCCAGAAAGTTGTTGCTCCATTTTGTGGGCGTTGTGGTCCAGGTCACCTCCAACCCGCTGGTGATGGTGTCGGGACCCTTACCGCTGCCAAAGCTGCTTTTCCAGCCCAGGCCTTGTTGCTCCAGGCCGGCGGCTTCCGGTTCGGCCCCGACGTTATCGGCAGGACCGGCGCCATGGGTTTTACCGAAGGCGTGACCGCCGGCGATCAGCGCCACGGTTTCTTCGTCATTCATCGCCATGCGGCCGAAGGTTTCGCGGATGTCCAGACCGGCGGCGACCGGATCGGGATTACCCTCCGGACCTTCCGGGTTCACATAGATCAGGCCCATCTGCACGGCGGCCAACGGGGTTTCCAGATGACGTCCCTGATCGGTACGGCTGTCCTCGTTTCGCCCGGGTTCGGCAACCAGTGGAACATCGCCGGGTGCCTGCACGGGTTTTTGTGCTTTGTCGTAACGGACGTCGCCGCCCAGCCATTTGTCTTCCGAGCCCCAGTACACGTCCTCGTCCGGTTCCCAGACGTCCGGACGGCCACCGGAGAAGCCAAAGGTCTTGAAGCCCATGGATTCCAGCGCGACGTTGCCGGTGAGCACGATCAGGTCGGCCCAGGAAATGTTGCGGCCGTACTTCTGCTTTATCGGCCACAGCAACCGGCGGGCTTTGTCGAGGCTGACGTTGTCCGGCCAGCTGTTGAGGGGGGCGAAGCGTTGCTGGCCGGAGCCTGCGCCACCGCGGCCGTCACCGGTGCGGTAGGTGCCGGCGGCGTGCCAGGCCATGCGGATGAACAGCGGACCGTAGTGGCCGAAGTCGGCGGGCCACCATTCCTGCGAGTCGGTCATCAGTGCGGTCAGGTCTCTTTTGACGGCCGCAAAATCCAGCTTTTTATAGGCTTCGGCATAGTTGAAGTCCTTGCCCATGGGGTCGGACAGGGGCGAGTGCTGGTGCAGGATGTTCAGGTTGAGTTGGTTCGGCCACCAATCGCGGTTCCTTGTGCCACCACCGGCGGCGTGGTTGAACGGGCATTTCGATTCATTTGCCATGTGTGAGCTACCCTCGGTCGAGTTCATTCACTATCCGGCCCGGTGCGGGCCATGGAATAGAATCGAGCGAAATCAATGACTCAGGTTGCCGGACCCGCATTTCGATCCGTTGATCGTTGTGGTGACGACCCTCACTACGCCTGGTCAGTTTCCGACTCATTCTTATCTTCACATCAGGTCTGTGCCGGCCAGACTACGCCGACGCTAAATAAAGGTAGACCCGTAAAGGCAAGTCAGCTAATAGCGCGAGTATTGGTCGATGATAGGCGCAATCTCTTAGCGGTCTGCGAGGGGAATGGTGCCGTCGTTGAATGATGCTTACCGCTTCTCAACATTGCGCCGGATCGTCTCCGACGGCGGCTCCCCGTAGGCTTGCTGATAATCCCTGGAGAATCGACCCAGGTGCTGGAAATTCCAGTGCATGGCGATTTCGGTGACGGTTGGCCAGGTTTTCTTGATCAGATCCCGTCGGGCATTCGCCAGTCTCAGGTTCTTGGCGTAGGCAATCGGCGAAATGCCGAATGCCTCGAAAAAACCCAGGTGCAAGGTGCGATTGGTAGTTTCAAGTTGTTCTACCAATGTGTTCATGTTGAGTGAAACGTTCAGGTTTTCATGAATGTATTCGATGGCTTTAATCGCGATCTTCTGTCTTTCTGGAATAGGGCAGGCGTCAAGGGGTTTAACCGGTTTTACAGGGGTCATGAAATTCAACATTAAAGCGATTGAAAGATTGCCTGGAATTTAAGGAGCGATCAATCGGACCGCTCCCGGCAGGTGATTTACCAGCGAAAGTAAGCCGACGCGGTTGTCTGGTTCAATTCGATTTTCCCAACTTCCAATACCTCGTATTCGGCGCGCAGTCCGACATTACGGAATACATCCAGCTCGACCCCGGCCCCATAAGTCAGATCAACCCCGGTATCATCATCTGTGGCGTTCCCGTCAGCATCCCAGGCATGAGCGCCGACGCTGCCAAACAAACGAACGCGTTGTCCAATGGGGAAGCCGATATGGGTCGCGATCTGCGCCGACTTGCCTTCGAACTTAATATTCTCGTTTTTGAAGTTTCCCAAGTCGACGACTGCACCTTCGAAGGCAAAGAAATCATTCATGCGATAACCCGTATAAACCTTGTATCCCGTCTCTTCATCGCTCAGGGTCTTTTTATCGGTCTCGATGCTGGAGACGCCGGCACCCACATAGAGTCCTTTGTCGTCCGCCATTGCCTTGAAAGAAAGCAAAGAGGCGAACGAAATGATTGCAATGTTTTTGAGCAGCATGGAGGTGCTTCCTTAAGCAGGTTTTCCAAATGGTCAGCGTGTGAAGTTTTCAAGGGCCGTGGCATTAATCACAGTCAAAAATTGGTATTTCCAAGGTCACGCGGGGGTCTTGAGCGCGGTACTGATGTTGGCCGGCTTATCAATGAAGGCCATGATCTGGCTGATGGCGTCCCTGTCCGGAGGACCGGACAAGGTAAAGTTCATCGCTGATGTCGAATAATCCACGAAGGGCGAGAAGTGCAGGCTCGCGCGCTGATAAATAAGTGAATGCCGGATGTCTGGGTAGCCGCGGATACCCTGATCCAGTATCGGGCCTGCGCGCTTTAATATCGCTTCGTTGATGATCAAAAGATCAAATGTGCAGAGCGCGCTGTCGATGATCATTAACAGTTCACGCAGCGAGCTTAGTGGCGCGACCCGGTGATAGCCGAGACTGGCGAGATTCTTTTCGATATTCATCCGCGTGGAATGATCCTCATCGACCAGCAAGATGCGCAACCATGGGTTGGCCATGAATGACTGTTCCTTTTGTTTATCGAAAAATGGTTGTAAGCGGGATCAGCAGTCCAATATCCATCCCAAGGACAGACCACTGGTGTAAGCAAGTATGGCGAGCGCGATTTTATGCTTGAGGGGTAGCTTGTTCAGCGGAAGGTAAAACACGTCCGTCTCCAGAAATAAATGGCCTCAAGGATTCTGGAGGGGGGCGTTTTAATACAAGTCAATGATTGTTATTTGTCGCTTGTCTTTAATGATTCAAGCAGCGCAAACGCTTGAGTTCATGAATGTAAAAACACAACGATTGGTCATTGGCAGAGGGAAGAAACTGATAGTTGAGAATCGCGCCTTCTTGAAAAACATACTGGCGTTTGAAGAACAGGTCAGGGGTTTTGTCGATCGCAAATAACTCGTCATCCTGGCTGAGTTTGACGTGGATGATTTTCACTTGAATGCGGTTTTTGCTCGCCCGTGTAGTTTCTGCTGAAAGGGTGGCATTGCGAATTTTTCCGTTCATGCTTTCCAGTACCGAGTGGGTAAATCGGCCGTGCCCGAGGGTGAGGTATTCCTCTGTGTTGAGCTGGCTATGGTCGGCGAGCCACAATCGGGTTGTGGTGTGGTAACTGGCATTTTCTTTATAGGGCGACGGCGACCAGGCCAGTGCAACCAGACAGAGCAGGTTGATGATGCAAAGTGCTATCCACTGGATGATTGATGGCTTCGGCAACGTCATAGGGCCGCTTCCAGGCATTGCCGAATCAACGGTGCGAGTTCTTTTTGTTCACTGTCTGACTGCAGGTTGGCCGTACTCAGGTCGGAGCGAATGCAGGAGATGGAATAACTGGATTTGACGTGATTGATCCAGACTTCTCCACTGAGGTGTGGTGGCAATGTTTGAGCTTGCCTGGCGGAACTGTCCCTGAGCGATTGGGCGTCAGCAACACTGTCGCCCAGTGCATGCAGGGTTATCTGGTTCTGCCGGGTGCTGGAGACCTCGATCGTCGGCGTGTCGAAGGCGAAGTCGAAGCGGGAGAGGGTGAACGCGCACATCAAGAAGGTCAGGGCATAACCCGCCAGCAAGATTTTTGTAGCGTTGCTCAACGTGTTCGGTTTTGTCCCAGGTAAGGGATGCTCAGCCCGATGCGTTGGATCATGTTCTTCGGGGGAGGGTACAACTGGCGACTCTGGTTGATCCAAGGGCAAATGCGAGTCGGCTGTTTCACTGATGACATAGTTGCGATTGAAGCAATAGCCTCGTCGAGGAATGGTCATCAGGATCTCATGGTCCCGACTGTCATTGAGTATGTTTCTAAGGGAAAAAACCGCTTGATTCAGGCTACCTGAGGCGACGATGCGATCATTCCAGGTGTATTCAATGATCTCGTCACGGGTTTTGGTGACACCGGGCTCCATCAGGAGCAATTCCAGCAATCGCGCCTCGGCTCGCGCCAGCGGGGAGTTCTGAACATCGCCATGGGGTGTCGTAATGGACAACGTTGCGCTCTGCGGATCGAACACAGCCGTCGCACCATTTTTCAACTTGAAGGCGTAGTTCATGGACATCCTCTGTTAAAGGGGCTCGCGCAGAGTATAGGAACGATTTTGATGGGCCACGGATCGGGTCTTGTTCAATCGGCGACTCAAGACAGTCCATCGTCTTGAAGTGGCGCCAAGGTCTCAGTTGGCGGCAAATGCCTGGTCCGCGCGTTCGCGCAATTGCCTGGCCCAGGCATCAAGGGCCGGGAAGGCGTCTTCGATTTTGGTTTTATCGGAAGGCGAAATTTCATTTCCCGTCGTGGCACTGACGGATTGCGCTAACAACTCTCCGGTCTTGCCATCTCTGAGTTCACTTTCAAAAAAGATCCGCAAGCTCTCATCCCGTGTGCCGGTCAGTTGCATGACGCCGCCAACAATGAATCCCACCGGCAGGTATTCCGGTATGGACAGATCCCTTGGGGTGCGCTCGGTGCCGGTGATCGCCGTGCGCAATCGAAGGGTATTGGGTTCGGGGCGGGCGATGACATCGTAGCCGCTGGTCAGCAATTCAAGGAGGATGGCCTGGTGCAGATACTTCAACATCGTGGCGGTATCGGTGGGCTGTTCCGTGACCAGTTCAATGTCTTTGCCCACGTAGTAAAAGCGCGGCGGTTCAAGGTAGATGCGCTTTTGGTAGTCCTTTTTTATATCCAGTGTCGGTTTGACCCAGTATTCGCTATCGGGCCATTTCGGATCTTTCGAAAGGTGGCTGTAGTCTTCGAGGAATCCGGTGTGTCGTGTCTCGGGAGCGGGCATTGTTGTGCAGCCAGTCAAGACAGTAAGAAACACTAGAGGAATCAGGAGGTTGGCGCGCATCTGCAAGTTACCGTTTGATTTTGACGCGGCGATGATGCTCAGTGGCGTCACGCTGCGCTATCCGATAACTGCAAGCCCCTGGCAGGTAGACGCTTATTGCCTGGGGTTTATGTAAGGGGATATAACCGGTCATCAAACGCACTCCTGTGGGAGCCGGCTCGCTCCCACAATTTGCCGTCGCCCCTGAGCGATGTGCCACAATGGTTAACGTCACCGCAGCATTATCAGGCGAACACAATGGATGGCCTTGGATTTCGGCAAGAGCAGGAACGCTTCATCGCCCAGCAGGTGCGTACAGACCGATTGCAACAGCTGTTTCGGCAATCGGTTTCAGCAGTTTTCGGTAGTTTCCTGGCAATGGTCATGCTTTGCTGGCTGTGCTGGGAGCGTTTTGATCATGTCGTCGTTGCCTGGTGGGTTGCCCTGCTGACGGCCTCGACGCTAGTGCGCATCACGATGTTCGTGGTGTATTTCCAGAGCCCGGAAGCGGCGCGCACGCCGCAACGCTGGGAGCGCATCTATCTGCTCACCTTGGTGCTGTCCGCCAGTATCTGGGGCGGTGGCGCGCTGGCCGTCATGCCGGCCGACGACCTGTTGGCCCAGGCGCTGGTGATGTTGTTTACCGTCGGCATGTCGGTCAGTGCGGTCTCCTGTTATTCGGCCTATCGCTACATGACGGTGGTGTCCATCGCGCTGGTGTTGTTGCCCTGTACCTTTTGGCTGTTGTTGCAGTCGACGACCCTTCAGGTCGGCATGGGCCTGGCCGTTCTGGTGTTCGCCTCCTTTGTGTGCAGCGCGACGCGCAAGCTCTCCGATGCCCTGGAAACGGCTTTCCGGTTAACCCGTGAAATGGAGCTGGCGCACAGCATTTCCACCCGCGCCGCACAGACCGATGAACTGACGGGCCTGAAAAATCGCCGGGCGTTTTTCGAGCATGCCCAGCGGCTCTATAACCATTGCCAGAACTACCAGTTGCCGCTGTGTGCGGTGATGCTCGACATGGACCATTTCAAACACATCAACGACACCTATGGGCATCAGGTCGGCGATCAAGTGCTGCGGCAGATGGGCGTGGTCATCTGCCGGTCATTTCGCGAAACCGATGTTTATGGCCGGTTGGGCGGGGAGGAGTTTGCCGTGTTGCTGCCGGACACGTCCCTTGAAGCCGCGCAGAACATCGCCGAGAAACTGGTGCATTCCATTGCCGGGCTGATGACCGGGCCGGTGCACTGCATCACGGCCAGCGTCGGGGTGGCGTCCATGGATTCCAGTGAAAAGGACCTGCACAGTTTGATGAGCAACGCCGACAAGGCGCTGTATCGGGCCAAGGCCCGGGGGCGTAATCAGGTGGTGGTGTCCGAGTAGACAGCCATTTCCTCCTACAGGATGTGAATTCGCTCAACGCAACGACCGAAACGCCGTGCGCAATTCCTCGGTGAACAGTTGCGGTTGTTCCCAGGCTGCGAAATGGCCTCCCTTTTCTGCCTGGCGAAAGTAGATCAGGTTTTTGTAGGCGCGTCGGGCCCAGCTTTCCGGTGGGCAGTAGACGTCGCCCGGAAACACCGTGATCGCCACCGGCAATGAGATTTCGCTGGTTTTCTGGGCGCTGGAGGACAGTGGGCTGCGGCCTTTGTTTTCCCAGTACAACCGGGCGGACGAAGCGCCGCTGTTGGTCAGCCAGTAGAGGCTGATGTCGTCCAGCACCTGATCCCGGGATGGCAATTGTTGCGCGTCAGTGCCATAGGTCCATTGCGAGAAACCCGGATGCACCAGCAGAAACGCGGCGAGGGCGACCGGGGAGTCCGCCACGCCGTAGCCAATTGTCTGCGGTCGGGCAGCCATCATCGCGCTGTACGCCAGGTTGCCCTGTTTGATCAGGGTGGCCACGGCCTCGTAGGTCGCGCGTTCCTGCGGATCAAAACTCGCCGGTGCCGGAGCCGCCACCGCCAGCGCCGCACCCGCTTCAGGCGGTATCGTCGCCGGCAAATTCAAATGAATGCCACGCAACCCCGCTGGCGCCTGGCGCGCCATGGCACCGGTGATGGGCCCGCCCCAGTCGCCGCCTTGAGCGACGTACTGCGGGTAACCGAGGCGCTGCATCAGCTGCGCCCAGACCTGCGCAATGCGATCCGGGTCCCAGCCGGTGCCGCCGGGTTTGCCGGAAAAGCCGTAGCCGGGAATGGAGGGAATCACCAGGTCGAAGGCATCACTCGCCTTGCCGCCGTGGGCGAGCGGGTTGGAGAGTGGACCGATGACCTGGATGAATTCGAACACCGAGCCCGGCCAGCCGTGGGTCATGATCATCGGCAGCGCATTGGGCGTCGGCGAGCGCACCCAGATGAAATGGATGTCGACGCCATCAATGGTCGTGACGAATTGCGGCAGGGCGTTGAGTTGCGCTTCGGCCTTGCGCCAGTCGTAATCAGTGCCCCAATAGCGCATCAGGGGTTGCAACTGTGCCAGTGGCGCACCCTGGGATGCATCGCCGACGGTTTCCTTGTCCGGCCAGCGGGTGGCCGCGATGCGCTGGCGCAGGTCGACCAGGACCTTTTCTTCAATGGCGATCTTGAAAGGGCGGACGCTGTCATCGGCTGAAGCCACGTTGAAGAGGGCGCAAACGCAAAGGGCGAGGGCAGCCGCGAATTTGTGTTTCATCTTCATTACCTCAGCCGAGGGGCGCGAAGCGATCCTTGGTAGTCAGCATGGCATGGGGGCGAAATAAGGCCTGTACCACTGGTCGAAGCGTGGTTGATCTATAGATTCAAAATAACTATGTTTGAGTCTATGGATTAGTAAGGAGATGTTGGACATGCCAGTTGCCCTTCAGGCGCAGCAGGGGTTTACCAAGAACCAATGTGTGACCGGGCTGCGCGCCGCTGTCAGCATCCTCGAAAAATGGGCGGCCTCCAGCGAGCAGGCCTGCCGCATCCTGCGCATTTCCCGCAGTACCTACACCCGCGCCAGGCAGCGCGATCCCGACTGGGCCGTGGCCCTGGACGCGGACCAGATGCAACGCATCAGTTTTGTGCTGAACATCCACGCCACCTTGCGCCTGATTTTTGATAACCCGGAAAACGTCTACGGGTTTGCGTCGATGGCCAACGACAACGAGTTTTTCAACGGACGGACCCCGCTGGAGATCATGGCCCAAGGGGACATGATTTCGCTGTACGAGACGTTTCGGCGGATCGACGCGCTGCGGGGCGCGCAATGGTGAGGCTCAACCGGCTGCCGGTGTTTGCCGGTGAGTCGTTGCAAGCCTATCGGCTGGTCAATTCGAAGTTTCCGCCGATTGCGATGTTTGATGACGTGGCCGATGCCGACGAATTCGACGTGTTGTATGAGATTCAGGCGCTGACCAATCCGCGGTTGAAAAACGAGGTCGGGCAACTTGAACTGATCGCCCGCAGTGAGATTCCATTCGGTATTCCCGGCTGCTCGTATGCCACCGCGCCCTTTACCCACGTCAACCCGGCGGGGTCGCGATTCAGCGATGGCAGCTTTGGCGTGTTGTACCTGGCCGACACCCTGGAAACGGCGCTGGCCGAGGTGCAGCATCATCAAACGCGGTACTGGTCCAACGTGCGCAGCCTCAACTATGAGCGCTTTGTTTTTCGGGGGCTGTCCTGTGCTTTCGTGGACAAGGCGATGAAAGATGCGACGGTCATTTCGATAATCGATCCGATCTACGACCCTGACGATTACACCAACTCCCATCACTTCGGAAAAGCCATCCGGAAGGCCGGGTGTCCGGGGCTGCGTTATCACTCCGTTCGCAGGGCAGGCAGCCATTGCTGGGCATTGATGACCCCAAGGGCGGTTCTGTCGATTGTCCAGAGCGCCCATTACGAGATGATCTGGAACCGGCAGATCACCAGCGTCAACCAGATCAGTGAAGCCTGAAGGTCAGGCCTTGACCCAGCGCTGGCGACTCCAGCTGCTCAGCGAGTCGACGGCGAGTACCAGCAACAGCATGGCCAGAATCACGGTGCTGGCCTGGGCCTCCTGGAACAGACTGAGGCTGACATACAACATCTGCCCCAGGCCGCCGGCACCGACGAAGCCGAGCACGCTGGCCATGCGGATATTGTTTTCCCAGCGGTAAAGGATGTAGGCCAGCAGCTGGGGCAACAGGTTGGGCAGGGTGCCGTAACAGAATGCCCACACGGCATTGCTGCCTTGCAGACGGATTGCTTCGGCGGGTTGCGGCGGGGTGTTCTCCAGCGCTTCGGCAAACAAGCGGCCAAGTACACCGGTGGTGTGCAGGGCCAGCGCCAGGGTGCCGGCGTTCGGGCCCAGGCCGGCGGCCAACACCATCAGCGCGGCCCAGACCAGTTCCGGAATCGCCCGCAGGGCGTTGAGTACCAGGCGCGATACGCTCTTGAACGGCCAGCCGAACCGACCCGCCGCCGGCAGCGCCAGGATCAGCCCGAACACCGCCGCGAGCAACGTGCCGAGGGCGGACATGGCGAGGGTTTCCAGCGCGCCATGACCGATGGCCTGCAGGTGGGCCGGGCTCAGGTCCGGGTTGAGAAAGCGCTGCGCATAGGCGCCCATCTGCTTGATGTTGTCACTGCCACCCAGCGCACCGAGGTCGATGCCCAGATAGCTGAATGAGGCAACCACCGCGACGCCGATGCACAGCAGCAAGGTCAGATTGATCAGGCGATTCATTCCAGTCTCCAGCGCAACAGGCGGCTGAGTTGATCGGCCAGCAGCACCAGCACCAGGAAGGTCAGCAACAGACTGGCCACTTCACCGCCGGCGAACATGCGCAGCGACAGGTCCATTTGCTGGCCCAGGCCGCCGGCTCCGACGAAGCCCATCACCACCGAGGCGCGGATGGCGCATTCCCAGCGGTACACCGTGTACGACAGCAGCTCCGCCGCGACATTGGGCAGGATGCCGTAGCAAAACGAGGCGAGCCGACCGCTGCCCGCTTGCAGCAACGCGTGGGCCGGACGCTGGTCCACCGACTCGAAAATCTCCGCGTAGACCTTGCCCAGCATGCCGCTGTAGGTGATGGCGATGGCCAGGACCCCGGCGGTCGGACCCAGGCCGACGGCGCGCACGAACAGCAAGGCCCAGACGATTTCCGGCACGCTGCGCAGGAAAATCAGCAAGCCGCGCACCGGCCAGCGCAGCAGACGGCCCAGGTAACTTGGGCGGCCGGCGCGGGAGGCCGCCGACAGCGACAGGGCACGACTGGCCAGCAGGCTCGCGGGCACCGCCAGCAGCAATGCCAGGGTCATGCCGGCCGTGGCGATGGCCAGGGTTTGCAAGGTGGCTTGCCACAACAGCTGGAGGAATTCTTCGCCATAGGCCGGTGGCCAGAAGGTCGAGACGAAACGGCCCATTTCGCTCTGGCTGTCGGTCGCCAGCAGCACCCCCAGATCCAGTTCGCTGAAGCGGATGCCGGGCCACAACAAGGCAATCGCCAGCAAGCTGAGCAGCAGGCGGGGGCGGGTGGCGGGGTCTCGGGAATCGCGGGTCAGCATCGGGGAATCTGCACGCTCAAGGGC